>NZ_JBNNVU010000008.1:0-124920 GCF_050280705.1 Pseudomonas sp. NPDC089530
GCGGCCAAGGCCCGGCCCGTGCAGGATGTCGCTGCCCTCAAGCAGCGCTACGCCGGCCGCGAGTTGAGCGTGGTGGACGCGACGAAGCCGGCCAGGCCGACACCGAGGCGCGCAAGAAGGAAATCTGCAAGCGCTCCTACGACATCCTGGTCAACGAAGTCGGCTTCCCGCCGGAAGACATCATCTTCGACCCGAACATCTTCGCCGTGGCCACCGGCATCGAGGAACACAACAACTACGCGGTGGACTTCATCAACGCCTGCGCCTACATCCGCGACGAGCTGCCCTACGCCCTGAGTTCCGGCGGCGTGTCCAACGTGTCGTTCTCCTTCCGCGGCAACAACCCGGTGCGCGAGGCGATCCACTCGGTGTTCCTGCTGCATGCGATCCGCAACGGCCTGACCATGGGCATCGTCAACGCCGGCCAGCTGGAGATCTACGACCAGATCCCGGTGGAACTGCGCGACGCCGTGGAGGACGTGGTCCTCAACCGTACCCCGGAAGGCACCGAAGCCCTGCTCGCCATCGCCGACCACTACAAGGGCGACGGCAGCGTCAAGGAAGCCGAGACCGAAGAATGGCGCAGCTGGGACGTCAACAAGCGCCTGGAGCACGCCCTGGTCAAAGGCATCACTACGCACATTGTCGAAGACACCGAAGAGTCGCGGCTGTCCTTCGCCCGCCCGATCGAAGTGATCGAAGGCCCGCTGATGGCCGGCATGAACATCGTCGGCGACCTGTTCGGCGCCGGCAAAATGTTCCTGCCCCAGGTGGTGAAATCCGCCCGGGTGATGAAGCAGGCCGTGGCCCACCTGATCCCGTTCATCGAGCTGGAAAAGGGCGACAAGCCGCAAGCCAAGGGCAAGATCCTCATGGCCACGGTCAAGGGTGACGTACACGACATCGGCAAGAACATCGTCGGCGTGGTCCTGGGCTGCAACGGCTACGACATCGTCGACCTCGGGGTGATGGTGCCGGCGGAGAAGATCCTGCAGGTGGCCAGGGAACAGAAGTGCGACATCATCGGCCTGTCCGGCCTGATCACCCCGTCGCTGGACGAGATGGTCCACGTCGCCCGGGAAATGCAGCGCCAGGACTTCCACCTGCCGCTGATGATTGGTGGCGCCACCACCTCCAAGGCGCACACGGCGGTGAAGATCGAGCCCAAGTACAGCAACGACGCGGTGGTCTACGTCACCGACGCCTCCCGCGCCGTGGGCGTGGCCACCCAGCTGCTGTCCGAGGAGCTCAAGGCCGGCTTCGTCGAGAAGACCCGCGAGGAATACATCGAAGTCCGCGAGCGCACCGCCAACCGCAGCGCCCGCACCGAGCGCCTGAGCTACGCCGCGGCCATCGCCAAGAAGCCGCAGTTCGACTGGGCCGACTACCAGCCGGTCAAGCCGACCTTCACCGGCGCCCGAGTGCTGGACAATATCGACCTCAAGGTCCTGGCCGAATACATCGACTGGACGCCGTTCTTCATCTCCTGGGACCTGGCCGGCAAGTTTCCGCGCATCCTCGAAGACGAGGTGGTGGGCGAAGCCGCCACCGCGCTGTACAAGGACGCCCGGGAAATGCTCGACAAGCTGATCGACGAGCAGCTGATCAGCGCCCGCGCGGTGTTCGGCTTCTGGCCGGCCAGCCAGGTGCAGGACGACGACCTGGAAGTCTATGGCGACGATGGCCAGCCCCTGGCCCGCCTGCATCACCTGCGCCAGCAGACCATCAAGACCGACGGCAAGCCGAACTTCTCCCTGGCCGACTTCGTCGCACCCAAGGACAGCGGCGTGACCGACTACGTGGGCGGCTTCATCACCACCGCCGGCATCGGCGCCGAAGAAGTGGCCAAGGCCTATCAGGACAAGGGCGACGATTACAACTCGATCATGGTCAAGGCCCTGGCCGACCGCCTGGCCGAGGCCTGCGCCGAGTGGTTGCACCAGCAGGTGCGCAAGGAGTACTGGGGCTACGCCAAGGACGAGGCGCTGGACAACGAGGCGCTGATCAAGGAGCAGTACAGCGGCATCCGCCCTGCCCCGGGTTACCCGGCCTGCCCGGACCACACCGAGAAGAGCACCCTGTTCGCCCTGCTCGACCCCGAGGCCAGCGAAGGCAAGGCCGGGCGCAGCGGCGTGTTCCTCACCGAACACTTCGCGATGTTCCCGGCAGCGGCGGTCAGCGGCTGGTACTTCGCCCATCCGCAGGCGCAGTACTTCGCCGTGGGCAAGATCGACAAGGACCAGGTCGACAGCTACACCGCGCGCAAAGGCCAGGACCTGGCCGTGACCGAACGCTGGCTGGCACCGAACCTGGGCTACGACAGCTAAGCCAGCGGCCTTTCCTGCAGGCGCGAAGCGTGCTCGCGATGGACGTCAACGATAACGCGGTAAATCTGTAGAACCGCATCGTTTTGACGTTCTGATCGCGAGCACGCTTCGCTCCTGCAGGATGCCTGGTTGTCTATGCTTTCCTCACACCCACCTGTGTCGAGGGATTTATGGACGACCCCATCAACGACAAGCCACCCACCTTCTGGCAGATGCTGCAGAGCGTTGCCGCCGCTGCGTTCGGCGTGCAGAGCGGCAAGAATCGCAAGCGCGACTTCACCCATGGCAAACCCAGCCACTTCGTGATCCTGGGCATTCTGTTCACGACCGTGTTCGCCTTGACCCTGTTCGGCATCGTCAAGCTGGTGCTGCATCTGGCCGGGATCTGAACCGCGCTTTCAGTGCAGCAACAGGTCCAGCGAGAAGGGGTAACGGTAGCCGGCCGGCTTGCCCTCGGCCGACAGCGCGCGGAAATCCACGCCGTAGTGCTGCGTGTCCTGCAGTTCCAGCAGGCGCTGCGCCTGCGCCTTGTCCAGGACCTGGAACACGTCCAACTGCCAGTCCGGGCCGCCCAGGGCTGTGGGGGTCAGTCCCCGGGCGTCATCGTTGAGTACCACCATCGCCCAGCCACCGAGGGTGAAATGCCCGGCGATCAGCGTCGTCAGGCGCCCGTCGATCAGAGCCTTCAGGGCTTGTGATGAGCTGTTCAGGGCGCTGAACAGCACATCCTTGCCTGGCTGCCGTCCGCGTTGCTCCACCGCCGCCATCGCCCCCAGGGCCATCTCGTCGTTCGCCGACCAGATCAGTTGCGTCTGCGGATAACGCTTGAGCAGTTGCTGAGCCTGCTCGAAGGCGCGCTGGCGGCTCCATTCGCCGTACACCATCTGCCGTAGCCGCACTTGCGGGTGCTCGGCCAGCGCCCGCTGCAGGCCTTGCTCGCGCAGTTGCGCCACCGGAGTGTTCTTCACCCCCGAGAACGCCAGCAGGTCGATGAACTGCCCTTCGGCCAGCGGGCCGCGTTGACGGATCAGCTCCTTGAGCATCCGGTAGCCGGCTTCTTCGTCGTTGGCCACCATACTGCCGATCCAGTCGGGATAACGGCTCTGGCGCTCGCCCAGCAGGCGCTGCTGATCGGCGGTCAGCGCATTGTTGACAATGAACAGCTTCACCCCGCTGCCCCGGGACAGGCGCAGGATCTCGGGCGCGACATATTGTTCGTTGGCCACCACCAGGTAATCCGGCCGGTGCGGGCCCTGGAGGGCTTCCCGGGCCTGGCGGATGGTGGTTTGCGAGTCACGCTGGGAATAGCGCACCCGCAGATCCAGGCCAAGGTCGCTGGCCGCGGTCTGCATGAATTGCGAATAACCGATCCAGAAGGCTTCGGTCGACTTGCCCGGGTTCAGGAACACCACCGAGGTGGCATGGGCAGCGGCCCAGAAGGGTGCACTCAGTACCAGCAGCAGTACCAGCAGACACCTATTTAACGCCTTCGACATTGCGACCAGAGTCCCGGAATTTTGCCCAGCAGTATAACTGGCAAAATACTGGCCAACGTCGGCAAATCGTCACTTCCCGCAGACAATTCGGACTCTGTTCATCGCTTGACGACAACTACTGATGACTGACCCAGAACACCGCCGTTCCTACAACCAGAATGATCAGGAAGAGAATGGCCCAAGCATCGACACTGCTGTCACTTTTCCTTGCTTTGGTTGGATTGCCCATAGCATCGCCTCTTGTCGGTTTTATCGGAGACTGCACAAAGACACGAGCACAGTTAAGTCGAGGATTGCCCTCACCACAAATGTGGGTTTGTCGGGGTTGGATACCGTTAGTCGTTTTGGTTCTTTGCATATACTCAAACATCACTTTTGCGCATAAATGCAAACTGGTATCTTCCCTCGGCTCCGTTGGGAGTGCGCGGCCGTGCGCGCAGAATTTCTTGGGTGACATCCGCCTCTGCGTCACCTGATAAGCCTGAGAACAGGATCTATATGTACGTATACGACGAGTACGATCAGCGGATCATCGAGGACCGCGTCAAGCAGTTCCGTGATCAGACCCGACGCTATCTGGCAGGCGAGCTGAGCGAAGAAGAATTCCGCCCTCTGCGTCTGCAGAATGGCCTCTATATCCAACGTTTTGCCCCGATGCTGCGGGTAGCGGTGCCTTATGGCCAACTGACTTCGCGTCAGGTACGGATGCTGGCCAAGATCGCTCGCGACTACGACAAGGGCTACGCCCACATCAGCACCCGGCAGAACGTCCAGTTCAACTGGCCGGCGCTGGAAGACGTCCCGGACATCCTGGCGGAACTGGCGACCGTGCAGATGCACGCCATCCAGACCAGCGGCAACTGCCTGCGCAACGTCACCACCGACCAGTTCGCCGGTGTCGCCGCCGATGAACTGATCGACCCGCGCCCCTGGTGCGAGATCGTTCGCCAGTGGACCACCTTCCACCCTGAATTCGCCTACCTGCCGCGCAAGTTCAAGATCGCCATCAACGGCTCGACCTCGGACCGCGCGGCCATCGAAGTCCATGACATTGGCCTTGAGCCGGTGCACAACGCTGCCGGCGAGCTGGGCTTCCGGGTCCTGGTCGGTGGCGGCCTGGGCCGGACCCCGGTGGTCGGCGCCTTCATCAACGAGTTCCTGCCGTGGCAGGACCTGTTGAGCTACCTCGACGCCATCCTGCGGGTCTACAACCGCTACGGCCGGCGCGACAACAAGTACAAGGCGCGGATCAAGATCCTGGTCAAGGCCCTCACCCCCGAGGTGTTCGCCGAGAAGGTCGAGGCGGAGATGACCCACCTGCGCGGCGGCCAGACCACCCTGACCGAAGCCGAAGTGCATCGCGTGGCCAAGCATTTCGTCGATCCGGACTACAAGGCCCTGGGCAACCAGGACGCCGAGCTGGCCGAACTCGACCAGCAGCACCCAGGCTTCTCCCGCTGGCGCGCGCGCAACACCCTGGCCCACAAGAAGCCGGGTTATGTCGCCGTGACCCTGTCGCTCAAACCCACCGGCGTAGCGCCGGGCGACGTCACCGACAAGCAGCTGGACGGCATCGCCGACCTGGCCGAGCGCTACAGCTTCGGCCAGTTGCGCACCTCCCACGAGCAGAACGTGATTCTCGCCGACGTCGAGCAGAGCCAGCTGTTCACCCTGTGGGGCGAGCTGCGCGAACAAGGTTTCGCCACGCCGAACATCGGCCTGCTGACCGACATCATCTGCTGCCCGGGCGGCGACTTCTGCTCCCTGGCCAACGCCAAGTCGATCCCGATCGCCGAATCCATCCAGCGCCGTTTCGATGACCTGGACTACCTGTTCGACATCGGCGAGCTGGACCTGAACATCTCCGGTTGCATGAATGCCTGCGGCCACCACCACGTGGGCCACATCGGCATCCTCGGCGTGGACAAGAAAGGCGAAGAGTTCTATCAGGTTTCCCTGGGGGGCAGCGCCAGCCGCGACGCCAGCCTGGGCAAGATCCTCGGCCCGTCGTTCGCCCAGGACGACATGCCCGACGTGATCTCGAAGCTGATCGACGTGTACGTGGAGCAACGTACCGAAGACGAGCGCTTCATCGACACCTACCAACGTATTGGCATCGACCTCTTCAAGGAGCGCGTCTATGCAGCGAATCATTAAGAACAACGAGGTCATCGACGAAACCTGGCACCTGCTGCCCAAGGACGCGACCCTCGACGGCATCTCCAACTGCGACGACCTGATCGTGCCGCTGACCCTGTGGCGCGACCACGGTCACGCGCTCAAGGCCCGCGACGGCGGCCTGGGCGTGTGGCTGGACAGCGATGAAGAAGCCGAAGAGATCGGCGATGACGTGCAGCACTTCCAGGTCATCGCCCTGAACTTCCCGGCCTTCACCGACGGCCGCAACTACTCCAATGCCCGCCTGCTGCGCGACCGCTACGGTTTCAAAGGCGAACTGCGGGCCATCGGCGATGTGTTGCGCGACCAGCTGTACTACCTGCACCGCTGCGGTTTCGACGCCTACGCCCTGCGCGCCGACAAGGACCCGTACGAAGCCCTGGAAAGCCTCAAGGACTTCTCCGTGAGCTATCAGGCCGCTACCGACGAACCGCTGCCGTTGTTCCGTCGCCGCTAAGCGCCGCGCCAACAAAAAGCCCTGGACCGGTTTCCCGGTCCAGGGCTTTTTTGTATCTGTCGTCTTCTAGACCGTCATCGCGCGCGGCCTTACCAGAAACGCTGCTGGGTCAAACGGCTCCACCAGGTCAGCAGCACACGGTCGATGGAACCGCTGGCCGCCAGCCCGACCCGCTCCTGCAGGCTTTTGCGCTCGGCATAGTGCAGATGGAACAGCTCGGCGCCCTTGGCGCGCTCGGCCAGGTATTCGTCGCTGGTCTTGAGCTCGTCGACCAGCTGTTTTTCCTGGGCCGCGACACCCAGCCAGACTTCGCCGGTGGCCACTTCGTCGATGACCAGCTGCGGCCGGTAGCGGGACACGAAGTTCTTGAACAGTTGATGGGTGATGTCCAGGTCTTCCTGGAACTTCTCCCGGCCCTTCTCGGTGTTTTCGCCGAACACGGTCAAGGTGCGCTTGTATTCGCCGGCGGTCAGCACTTCAAAGTCGATGTCGTGCTTCTTCAGCAGGCGATTGACGTTGGGCAACTGCGCCACCACGCCGATCGAGCCGAGGATGGCGAACGGCGCGCTGATGATCCTGTCGCCGAGGCACGCCATCATGTAGCCGCCGCTGGCCGCGACCTTGTCGATGCACACCGTCAGCGGCACCCCCGCCTGGCGGATCCGCGCCAGTTGCGACGCCGCCAGCCCGTAGCTGTGGACCATGCCGCCGGCGCTTTCCAGGCGCAGCACCACTTCGTCCTTCGGCGTGGCCAGGCTCAGCAGCGCGGTGATTTCGTTACGCAGCCCCTCGGTGGCCGACGCCTTGATGTCGCCGCTGAAATCCAGCACGAACACCCGGGACTTGTCCTCGGCCTGCTTCTTGTGTTTTTTCTCGGCCTTGGCCTGGGACTTGCGCAACGCCTTGAGCTGGTCCTTGTCGAGCAGGCTCTGTTCCAGGCGCTCGCGCAGGTCCTTGTAGAAATCGTTGAGCTTGCTCACATGCAACTGCCCGGCACCCTTGCGCCGGCCTTTGCTGCGCAGCGAAGCCGCGGTGACCAGCACCACCAGGATGGCGATGACCAGGGTGACGGTTTTGGCCAGGAAACTGGCGTACTCGGAGAGAAACTCCATAAGGCATCCAATAAGGCTTGAAAGGCCCATTCTATGGGCATCTCGCAGAGCATGTCTAACACTGTTCCAACAGAGTTCCAACACTTTGTGACAGCGCGAAGACCAGTTTCCAGAGGCCTGCGCGGACGCGATAAAGCCCCCATGCGGGCACGCGCCAACACTCGGGGACGAGGTCCTATGGAGGAACCCGCTGGCACCTGCGAATCGAGACAGTCATTCAAACTTCTCTACCTGAGCCTCAAAAGGCGACTCCCCCTTCCGAAAGTTCAGACTCTTCCTAAAGCCCTCGCCCATCGATGCTTGCTAGCTTCGCAAGGCTCCATAAGGACCCTATACGCAAGGATGATGTTCGATGCTTTCTTCTGCTCGCCTGGGCGACAAACATGTCTGCCCTCTTCCCGGTCATGGCACCACCCCGATTGCTTCCGCCTCTGGTGACATCAACATCAACTCCATGGGCGCGGCCCGAGTCGGAGACACTTGCAGCTGCGGCGCGGTCATCACCACGGGGTTTCCTTCCATTCTCCTGAACGGTCGCCCGATGGCTCACCTGGGCAGCCCCACCAGCCACGGCGGGATCATCATCAGCGGCTCAAGCGATACCTTCGGCGGGTTCGTAGTGGGACCTGCTCCGGGTGCAGCGATTATCAACTTCGCAATGCTTGGGGCGTTTCGGCCTGATGGTTCTGTCGATGATGAAAAGATGGCGACCTTGCTGGCTGATCCAAAGCTGACCGAGAAGGCCAGCGCTGCAAATGCTCTGGTCGATCCCAATGGGGACTCCAAGGCGCCTGAAGAGAAGCCTGAGGAAAGGGTCTGTAATGACCCTGACCAGATGGAAGAACTGGCGGCCTATATTGCGGGTGAGATGAATACCAACATCAACAGCCCGTCCGTGCGACAGATGAAGGATTTGAATAGTTTTAGTCCTTCTGCGGAAACAAGGAAATACGCTGAGCTTCCGTTCTACATGCGGCTCGGTCCCGGTCCAGACTTCTACAGCTTGGCGCTGGGGAAGAAGGCTGAGCGCGTGGCTCAGGACCGCCCATGGGACCACAAGCCCATAATTCGCAGGACCATCGGGGAATTTGGCACAAACAAGGCAAATATGATTACTTCTACGACATCTGGTCGAACGTCCACTATGGCTATGTAGGAATGGCTGGGGGCCTTTCTGAAAGCGTCCTCTTGGATGGTGCAGGTATAGAACAAATAGGGTCCGATGCTTATCGGAAGACTGAAGAGATGTACAACAAGCCTAAAGAAGAATGGGAACTTCCCGGCCCACATCGTTCAGCAGATATCGAGGGTATGCGGGCATGGGATGATGCACCTGACCGAATATCCATTAGTATTGGCGTGAAGCTCTATCGACAACAGCCCAACGGAGGCATCACGGCCAAGATGATCATGGGCGAAGTTCTTGCAGTCACACCGGAAGAATGGAGAAAGGGAGTCAGGGTACATGTCTGCAAAGAGACATAAGGTCCGATATGGTCGCTGGCTATTTCTGATTCTCATCATTCTCCCTATAGCACTTTGGCATTTTGCCTCCCCGGTTGTATCGGTAGACTTTTCCTCAGATAGCAAGGAAGAGTTCCGATATGTTTGGAACACTCAGGACAGAATCCATAGAGGTGACATTAAGCATGGGGGCTCTGCCATTGAGTCCGGCTACATATTCCCTGGCGAGAACTTCTTCATGATGTTCTTTTGGTGGACGGACAGAGGCTTTCAACAGTGTATCGACATCACACCTAAGCGCTGGGCAGCGATAGACATCTACCTTGATGCAACAGGTAGAGTCGACACCGCTAAAACGCCCCCTGACGTTATTGCTCGTTTGAAGAGATGCCCGGGCGAGTCTGACCCTTTCCAGTCCTAAAGTTCTCTACCGGTGCCACAATAAGGTCACTCAGCACAGCCACCAAGTAGAACTCATACAACATCCCCCCAAAGCCTTCGCCCCAAAAACGCCAAGACTGACAAGGAGTAGACCAAGAAATCACTGCCGACACATGGCAGAACGAGCTCCCGCATCCCGGTACAGCCAAGCGTCGGCCAGTCGCGAAACCTCCTGCTACCCAGCTCTAACGGGCATTTCAAACAAGCGTATGTTTTTTCATTGACAGCTCACCGGCATCCTCATAACCTCGCAAAACTTTCAACGTGCCGGGATGACGCGGACGTGGGCAGCATCTATCTGATTCGACATGGCCAGGCCTCCTTCGGTGCGGACGACTACGATGTCCTGTCGACCACCGGTATTCGCCAGGCCGAAGTGCTCGGTCGACACCTGGTCGAACTGGGGGTGAACTTCGACCGCTGCCTCGCCGGTGACCTGCGTCGCCAGCAACACACCGCCAACGCCGCCCTGGCACAGTTCAGCGCCGCGGGCCTGCCCACGCCGATCCTGGAAACCGATTCGGCGTTCAACGAATTCGATGCCGACGCGGTGATCCGCGCCCTGCTGCCCGACCTGCTACCCCAGGAACCCGAAGCCCTGGACATCCTGCGCAACGCTGCGCAAAAACGCGCCGAGTTCCAGCGCATCTTCGCCCTGATCATCGAGCGCTGGCTGGCCGGCACCTACGATCCACCGGGCCTGGAAAGCTGGCTGGGGTTCGTCGAGCGTGTGCAGGCCGGCCTGCAACGCATCCTGGAGCTGGCCGACAACACCCAGAAAATCGCCGTGTTCACCTCCGGCGGCACCATCACCGCCCTGCTCCACCTGATTACCCGGATGCCTGCCGCCCAGGCCTTCGAACTGAATTGGCAAATCGTCAATACCTCGCTCAACCTGCTGAAGTTCCGCGGTCGCGAGGTCGCTCTGGCGTCCTTCAACAGCCATGCCCACCTGCAGCTGCTGAAGGCCCCCGAACTCATCACTTTGCGCTGAGTCCGGATCACTGTGACCCTTGCTGTAAACCACTGACAAAAGGATCGAACCATGACCTCCGTAGCCGATGCCGTACAAGCCATGAAAGCCAAGTTCAACCCAGCTGCCGCTGCTGGCCTGGACCTGGTTTTCGGTTTCCGTATCGATGACACCAAGAACTTCTCGCTGATCGTCAAAGACAGCACCTGCGAGCTCAAGGAAGGCGAGAACCCGGACGCCCAGGTCACTCTGGTAATGGACGGCGAAACCCTGCAAGGCATCGTCAGCGGCGAAACCGACGGCATGCAGGCCTTCATGGGCGGCAAGCTGCGCGCCGAAGGCGACATGATGCTGGCGATGAAGCTGAGCGAACTGTTCCCGGCCTAAGATCGGCGCTTCCCCAGGGAAGCCCCTTCGCTGCCCCACGAATCCCGCCCTCTGGCGGGATTCGTCGTTTCAGGCCACTGCGTTCAGCCAGCCTCCAGCGGCTCGATGCTGGCCGGCGCCCCCAGACCCCGGGACGCCTCCAGCAACTCCCGGGTATAGGGATGCCGCGCCGCGGCGAACAGCTGCTCGGTCTCGCCGCGTTCTACCACGACGCCGTCCTTCATCACGATCAGGTCGTGGGCCAGGGCGCGGACCACCGCCAGGTCATGGCTGATGAACAGGTAGGTCAGGCCATGTTCCTGCTGCAGCCGGCGCAGCAGCGCCACCACTTGTTTCTGCACCGTGCGGTCCAGGGCCGAAGTCGGCTCGTCGAGCAGGATCAGTTCCGGCTTGACCACCAGGGCGCGGGCAATGGCGATGCGCTGGCGCTGGCCGCCGGAGAACTCGTGGGGATAACGATGGCGGCTGGCCGGATCCAGGCCCACCTCCTGCAAGGCTTCGATCACCGCCTGCTCCCGTTGCCGCGCATCCAGGTCGCTGTGCACCAGCAGGCCCTCGGCAATGATCTGCTGCACGCTGAGCCGTGGGCTGAGGCTGCCGAACGGGTCCTGGAACACCACCTGCAACTGCCGCCTTAAAGGCCGCAGCTGCTTGCCGTCGAGGTGTTCCAGGGCCTGGCCCTTGAAGCGGATGTGCCCTTCGGACGCGATCAACCGCAGGATCGCCTGGCCCAGGGTCGACTTGCCCGAGCCGGACTCGCCGACAATGCCCAGGGTCTTGCCCCGCTGCAGGTGCAGGTCGATGCCATCCACCGCCCGCAGGTAGCGCTTGGGCCGCAGCCAGCCACCGCCCTGGCGGAACCAGACCTTCAACCCCTCCACCGCCAGCAAGGTCTCGTCCGAGCCACGTCGCAGCGCCTGGCCGCCGGGCTCGGCATTCAGCAGCTGGACGCTGTAGGGATGCCGGGGAGCGGCGAACAGCTGCTCGCAGCCAGCCGTCTCGACGATTTCCCCGGCGCGCATCACCGCCACCCGCTGGGCGATGCTGCGCACCAGGTTGAGGTCGTGGCTGATCAGCAGCAAGGCCATGCCCAGGCGCTGTTGCAACGCCTTGAGCAACAGCAGGATCTTGCGCTGCACCGTGACATCCAGGGCCGTGGTCGGCTCGTCGGCGATCAGCAGTTCCGGCTCGCAGGCCAGGGCCATGGCGATCATCACCCGCTGCCGCTGGCCGCCGGACAGCTGATGGGGATAGGCCCGCAGGCGCTGCTCCGGCTGGGTGATGCCCACCAGGCGCAGCAGTTCGAGGATCCGCTCCCGGGCCTGGGCCCCGGCCTGGCCCTTGTGCACGCGCAGGCTTTCCCCCAGTTGCCGCTCGACGGTGTGCAGCGGGTTCAGCGAGCTCATGGGCTCCTGGAAGATCATCGCGATGCGGTTGCCCCGCAGCTCGCGCAAACGCGCGGGGCGGCTGCCCAGCAATTCTTCGCCGCGATAACGGATGCTGCCGGCGAGGCGCGTACTGCCCGGGTCGAGCAGTTGCAGGATGCTGTGGGCGGTCACCGACTTGCCCGAGCCGGATTCCCCCACCAGCGCCAGGCATTCGCCGCGGCGGATGTCCAGGTCGATGCCGTGCACCACTTCGGCGGCCTTGAACGCCACCCGCAGCTCCCGCAGTTCAAGCAGTTTTTCACTCATTTCAATGCCTCGGATCGAAGGCGTCGCGGCAGGCTTCGCCGATAAACACCAGCAGCGACAGGATCAGCGCCAGGGCAAAAAACGCCGTCAGCCCCAGCCACGGCGCCTGCAGATTGCTTTTACCCTGGCCGATCAGCTCGCCCAGGGAAGCACTGCCGGCCGGCATGCCGAAGCCGAGGAAGTCCAGGGCCGACAGGGTGGCGATGGCCCCGGTGAGGATGAACGGCAGGTAGGTCAAGGTGGCGCTCATGGCGTTGGGCAGGATGTGCCGCAGCATCACCTGGGCATCGCCGACGCCCAGGGCCCGCGCCGCCTTGACGTACTCCAGGCCGCGGCTGCGCAGGAACTCGGCGCGCACCACATCCACCAGGGCCAGCCAGGAAAACAGCGCCATGATCCCCAGCAGCCACCAGAAGTTCGGCTCGACGAACCCCGAGAGAATGATCAGCAGGTAGAGCACCGGCAGCCCCGACCAGACCTCCTGCAAGCGCTGCCCCAGCAGGTCGATCCAGCCACCGTAGTAACCCTGTAGGGCGCCGGCGGCGATGCCGATCAGGGCGCTGATAAAGGTCAGGGCCAGGGCGAACAGCAGCGACACCCGGGTGCCGAAGATCACCCGTGCCAGCACGTCCCGGGCCTGGTCGTCGGTGCCCAGCCAGTTCTGCGCCGAAGGCGGGCTGGGCGCCGGCTGCGTCAGGTCGTAGTTGACCGTATCGAAGGCAAAAGGAATGGGCGCGAACAGCAACCAGCCGCCCTGCCCTTCGATCAGCTGGCGCACCGCGGCGCTGCGGTAGTCCGGCTGGAACGGCAGCTCGCCGCCGAACGCCTGCTCGGTGTAGCGCTTGAACGCCGGGAAGTACCACTGGCCCTGGTACGACACCAGCAGCGGCTTGTCGTTGGCGATCAGCTCGCCGCCCAGGGTCAGGGCGAACAGCGCGAGGAACAGCCACAGCGACCACCAGCCGCGCCGATGGGACTTGAAACGCTGCCAGCGCCGCAAGCCGATGGGAGACAAGGTTGGCATCAGGCGCTCCTCGCACTGAAGTCGATGCGCGGATCGACCAGGGTGTAGCACAGGTCGCCCACCAGTTTTATCAGCAGCCCGCACAGGGTGAAGATGAACAGCGAACCGAACACCACCGGGTAATCCCGCGACACCGCCGCGTCGTAGCTCAGGCGCCCCAGGCCGTCGAGGGAAAAGATCACCTCGATCAGCAGCGAGCCGCCGAAGAACACGTTGACCAGGGCCTGGGGCAAGCCGGCGACCACCAGCAGCATGGCGTTGCGCAACACATGGCCGTACAGCACCTGGCGCTCGCTCAGGCCCTTGGCCCGCGCGGTGACCACATACAGGCGGGAGATCTCGTTGAGAAAACTGTTCTTGGTCAGCAGGGTCAAGGTGGCGAAACCGCCGATCACCAGGGCGCTGACCGGCAGCACCAGGTGCCAGAAGTAGTCGGCGACCTTGCCCCAGGCCGAAAGCTCGGCGAAGTGTTCCGAGACCAGCCCGCGCACCGGGAACCAGTCGAGCAAGGTGCCGCCGCCGAACACCACGATCAGCAACAGGGCGAACAGAAAGCCCGGCATGGCATAGCCGACGACGATAGCCGCGCTGCTCCAGACATCGAAGGCCGAGCCGTCATGGAGGGCCTTGCGAATCCCCAGGGGGATCGACACCAGGTAGGTGATCAGGGTCGCCCACAGGCCCAGCGACAGGGTCACCGGCAGCTTCTGCGCAATCAGCTCGGTGACCGTGGCCCCGCGGAAGAAACTCTTGCCGAAGTCCAGCCGCGCGTAGCTCTTGAGCAGCAGCCACAGGCGCTCGCCGGCCGGCTTGTCGAAACCGTACTGGCGCTCGATATCGGCCAGCAGCCTGGGGTCCAGGCCACGGCTGGCGCGGGACTCGCCGCCCACCGTCTCCACATGCCCGCCGCCCACCGCCGCGACGCCACCGATGCCTTGCAGGCGGGCGATGGCCTGCTCCACCGGGCCGCCGGGCGCCGCCTGGACGATGAGGAAATTCACCAGCAGGATGCACAGCAACGTCGGCACGATCAGCAGCAGACGCCGCGCGCTATAGGCCAGCATGGCGATTCCCTCCGTGGCGTTGGCGCATCTGCACCAGAGTCAGCGCCTCGGGGCTGAGCTCCCACCAGGTGTCGAGCCCGGCGTCGTACAAGGGCGCGATGGCCGGCCGGCCGAAGCGGTTCCACCACACCGAGGAAATGCCCGGCGGGTAATAGTTGGGAATCCAGTAGTAGCCCCACTGCAGCACCCGATCCAGCGCCCGGGCATGGGCCAGCATGCTGGCGCGGCTGTCGGCCTGCACCAGGGCGGTGAGCAGCCCGTCCACCGCCGGGTCGCGCAACGCCATGTAGTTGTTCGACCCCGGATCGTCGGCCCCGGCGGAACCGAAGTAGTTGAACATCTCGCGCCCCGGCGCCTGGGACACCGGGTAGGCGGCGATGATCATGTCGTAGTCGCGCTCGCGCACGCGGTTGGTGTATTGCGCGGTGTCCACCTGGCGGATATCGAAGCCGATGCCGATCTGCGCCAGATTGCGCTTGAACGGCAGCAGCAGGCGTTCCAGGCCTTTCTGGCCGTTGAGAAAGGTGAAATGCAAAGGCTCGCCGGCGGCGTTCACCAACCGATCGCCCCGGGGCGTCCAGCCCGCCGCCTCCAGCAACTTCAGGGCCTGCAACTGCTGCGCTCGGACGATGCCGCTACCGTCGGTGCGCGGGGCCTGGAACACCTGGGTGAACACCTCCTGCGGAATCTGCCCGCGCCAGGGTTCGAGGATCCGCAGTTCCTCGGCATCCGGCAGCGCCCGGGCCGCCAGCTCGCTGTGGGAAAAGAAGCTGTGCTGGCGCAGGTACATGCCGCGCATCATCTGCCGGTTGGTCCACTCGAAGTCCCAGAGCATGGCGATCGCCTGGCGTACGCGGCGGTCCTGGAACTGCGGTTTGCGCAGGTTGAAGATAAAGCCCTGGGCGCCCAGGGCCGAACCCGGCGCCAGGTGTTCGCGCACCAGGCGCCCCTGCTCCAGGGCGGCCCCGGCATAACCAATGGTGTAGCCGGTGGCGGAGAACTCGCGGTTGTAGTCGTAGCCGCCGGCCTTGAGGATCTGCCGCGAAACATCGGTATCGGCGAAGAACTCCACCCGCAGGCGGTCGAAGTTGTAGCGCCCGCGCGCCGCCGGCAGGTCCTGCCCCCACCAGTCCTTGACCCGCTCGAACTCCACGCTGCGCCCGGCGTCCACCGCGCTCACCCGATACGGCCCACTGCCCAGCGGCGCCTCGAAGCCGCCGCCGTCGGCGAAATTGCGCCCGCGCCACCAGTGTTCGGGCAGCACCGGCAACGACGCCAGGTCCAGGGGCAAGGTACGGCTGTCGCTGTTCTTGAACACAAAACGTACCCGGGTCGGCGATTCCACCTGGACCTCGGCCACCTCGGCGAACTGCTGGCGGTACTTGAAGCTGCCCTGGGTCATCAGCAGCTCGAAGGTGTAACGCACGTCCTCGGCGGTGATCGGGCTACCGTCGTCGAAGCGCGCCCGCGGGTCGAGGTAGAAGCGCAGCCAGGAGCGGTCCGCGGCCAGCTCCATGCCCTGGGCCACCAGGCCATACACGGTGTAGGGCTCGTCCTGGGAGCGGTAGGCCAGCGGCGCATACAGCCAGCCGTCGATCTCGGCCACACCGGTGCCCTTGTCGATGTACGGAAGCAGATGATCGAACGGCCCGCTCTCCAGGGAGGAGCGGCGCAAGCTGCCGCCCTTGGGCGCGTCCGGATTGACGTAGTCGAAGTGCTGGAAGCCGGCGGGGTATTTCGGTGCCTCGCCGTAGACCGTCAGCGACGGCTGCACGGCGGCCAGTAGCGTGGGGCTCAGCAGCAGGCAGAGCCAGAACGGGAAAGTGCGTTGCAACAGCATGGAATGACGCCTCTGTGAACAGAGGCAGGAATGTGCGGTGAATGAACGGCCTTATCGCGGGCAAGCCTCGCGCCTACAAGGATCGCGCCCCATTCACCCCAGGCTCCCGCCCCTACCCTTGCCCCCGGAACACCCCGCTCTTGCCTGACATGTGCAACTGACCGGGCATTTTTATAGAGCGGGTTCTAGAACCATTGGTTACTAAAAAGCGTCCGGACCCTTGATTGCCCTCGACTCAGAAGTTGTAACTGAGCCGCGTATACAAGGTCCGCCCGAACGGGTCCGAGTAACGTGGGTCGTAGCCGCTCTGGAAGGTGTAGGTCTGGTTGCTGAACGGCGGCTCGCGGTCGAACAGGTTCTTCACCCCGAGGGTCACGCCCAGGGCCTGGCGCCAGGTGTAGGTGCCGGCCAGGTCCCAGACGTTGTAGGAGCCGACGCGGTCGTGGCTGTCGCGGTCGGAGTCGTGGTAACCGCTGGTGTAGCGGTTGGTCAGGGTCGCGCCCAGCGGCCCCTGGTTCCAGGTCGCGGTCAGGCTGTGCCGCCAGCGCGCCACCGCGCCGGCCGAGGCGAAGTCGCCGCCGCGGAAATCCCCCAGCTTGTCGATGTACTCGCCCTTGAGCTGTTGCTGGTAGTCGTAGCGGGTGACGTAGGTGCCCTGCAGCCCCAGGCCGAACTCGCCCCAGGCCGTGGCCGGCAGGCGGTAGTCGAGGCTGACGTCGACCCCGCTGGTCTTGAGCTTGCCCAGGTTGGCCATGCCGGTGACCACGTGATCGATGGAGCCGTCGGCCTTGCGCACCAGGCGCTCGGCATACAGGTCGGGGTTGTCGAACGGCGCCGACTCGGGGAACTCGGCAATCTGGTTGGCGATCTTGATCCACCAGAAATCCAGCCCGGCGTTGAGCCGGTCGAACGGCTGGTAGACGAACCCCAGGGTCACGTTGCGCGCGGTTTCCGGCTTCAGCTCGGTGTTGCCGCCCGTGGTGCGGTTGAACTGCTGGGCACAGTCGCGGTTGCCGATCCCGCCATTGGCCGGGGTGCCGCCGGGGCACAGCCGCGGGTCGTTGTAGTTGGCGTTGGTGAAGGTGGTGAAGGTCGGGTTGTACAGCTCGTACAGCGACGGCGCGCGGAAGCCTTCGCTGTAGGCGCCGCGCAGCACCAGCTCCCTGAACGGCTGGAAACGGAACGAATACTTGGGGTTGGTGGTGCTGCCGAAGTCGCTGTACTTGTCGTGCCGGATCGCCGCCGTCAGCTCCAGACTGTCGAGCACCGGTACGTTGAGTTCGGCGTATTGCGCCTGCACGCTGCGGTCGCCCGACACGCTGCCATTGGGGTCGACGCCGAGGCTCTGCACATTACCGGCGAACTGGGCGAAGTCCTGGTGGAAGTCTTCCTTGCGGTACTCGCCGCCCAGGGCCAGGGCCGAGGGGCCGGCGCCGAACCAGTCGCCGATCTCGCGACTGACCCGGCCGTCGATGGCCTTGACCCGCCCGACCGCCGTGGCGTAGTCGCCGTCCACCGCGTTGGCCGCCAACAGCGCGCTGCCCGCCGCGGTCTGGGGGCCGAAGGGGTTGATCACCCCCGTGGCGATGCCCTCGGACACCGCCACGTCGTTCACGTAGCCGCTGCGGATGCTGTTGACCACCTTGTTCTGGTTGTACGACGCGCCGAGGTTGTAATCCCAGCCGGCCAGGTTGCCGTCGAACGTCAGCAGCAGGCGCTGGCCGGTGTTGTCGTCCTCATGGCGCCGCGCGCCGACGTCGCTCTCCCGCCAGTTGGCCGCCACCGGTTGCGTCGGGTCGAGGGCGAAACCGCTCGGCCCCGGGGTGATGCCGTTGCCCGGATAGAACGCCGTGCCCGGGTTGATCTGGTTGCCCATCAGGGTGCCGGGGCCGATCTGGGTGCGGTTCTCGTTGCGTGCCCAGAAGTATTCGAGGCTGACCTTGTGATCGTCGCTGAGCTTGCCGGTGGCCTTGGCGAAGGCCGAGGTCTTTTCGGTTTCCGGCACCAGGTCCAGGTAGCTCCACAGGCTCTGCCGGCAGACGCCGTTGCGCGACAGCAACCCCGGCGCGTTGCAGCCGGAACCGGCCAGCGGGTTGGTGGCGTTCGCGCCCTGGCTCCAGTTGGCCGGCGAGGCGGTGCCGGAGGTGTAGTCCAGGCCCCGGCCGGGCTGGTAGTTGTAGGTGTAGCCGCGGTCCTTGGCGGCCAGGCGCTCCTGCTTGTCGTAGCTGACCACGCCGAACACGTTGAAGCGGTCTTCCTCCAGATCGCCGATACCCCAGCTGCCGCTGAAGTTCTTGCTCTCGCCGCCCCCGGAATGGGTCGGGGTGTCGTAGCTGGTGCTGACCTGACCGCGGGTCAGGCTCTGCTTGGTGATGAAGTTGATCACCCCGCCGATGGCGTCGGTGCCGTACAGCGCAGAGGCGCCGTCGCGCAGCACTTCGACCCGGTCGATGGCGGCGAAGGGAATGGTGTTCAGGTCCACCCCGGAGCCGTTGATCGCATTGGTCGCGTTGTTGCTCAGGCGCCGGCCGTTGAGCAGCACCAGGGTCTTGTTCGGGCCGATGCCACGCAGGTCGGCATAGGCCGCGCCGCCGCTGCTGGAGCCCACCGAACGCCCCGAACCGACCGAGGACTGGTTGGCGGAAATCCGGTTGACCAGCTCTTCGGTGGTGGTCACGCCCTGCTCGCGCAGTTTCTCCACCCGCAGCACCGTGACCGGGACCGCGGTTTCGGCATCCACCCGGCGGATCGCGGTGCCGGTCACCTCCACCCGCTGCAACTGGGTGGTGGGTTCGGCGGGCACTGAAGCGCGGGCGGCCGGGCTGGCATCGGCGGTGATGGTCACCCCCTGGCTGTCCTGCTGCTCCTTCAAGCCTGTGTCCTGCAAAGCCAGGGTCAACGCCTGGTGCTGGTCCAGCTCGCCCTGGATCGCCGGGGCATAACGGCCGCTCACCAGCTTCTGCTCGAAGGAAATCGGCAGGCCGGTCTGCCGGGAGATCTGCAACAGGGTCTGGTCCAGCGGCCCCGCGGGCAGGTTGAACGGGGTATTCGCGGCCCAGGCCGGCAACGCATTCAGCGCCCCCAGCAAGGCCAGGCACAACGGGGATCTACGGGGTACGAACAGACTCATGGACAACCATCCCTGCATTAGGTGTATGCAGGGATGTGCAACGGCCCGGCGGTTTTTATAGAGGGTGATTTAGACCATCGGGCAATGAGCTTATGCCGGCTGCAGGCGCCGCGGTGGATCGGGCCGCCCACCGTCACGATCAACCGCCAAAGTGATAGCTCACGTCCAGCCACCACTGCCGGCCGTAGGGGTCGTAGTTGCCGGTGGGGTAATACGGCCAGCCGCCGGAGTCGTCGCGCTTGACCTGGTCCAGCAGGTTGTTGACGGTCAGGCCGACGCTGGCGCGGTCGTTGAGCTTGTAGCGGGCGCTGGCGTTGAACACCGTCCAAGGCGACAGGCGCCCGTCGGCGTTGCCATTGGTCACGCTGCCGTAGCGGATGCCCATCAGGGTCGCCGTGTAGTGCTGGTAATCCCAGGTCAGGCTGGCGTTGGCCTTGCTGCGCCAGTCGTGATTGCTGCGGTCCACGCGCCAGTCCTGGGTCGGCGCGCTGTCCGACTCCTTGTAGTAATGGGAGAGCACCAGGGTGTAGCCCAGGGTCGAACTGAAGGCGCCGTACTCGCCGGCGCCCCAACGGATATTGCTCTTGAGGTCCAGGCCGCTGACCCGTTCGCTGGCGGCGTTGATCGCGTTGATCTGCACCCGCTGCAAACGGTTCGGGTCCACCGCGGCAGTGCCCGGGTTGCGCTGGATGCGTGCCAGGGTCGCCTGGCAACTGGCCGAATTGATGTCCAGGGCTCCGCTGCGACAAGCGTTCTCCTCCTGCAACAGGCGGTCCTGGTCGACGGTAGTCAGCAGGTCCTCGATCTGCACCCGCCAGTAATCCACCGACACATCGAAGTTACGCGACGGCGACCAGACCAGGCCATAGGTCCAGGACTTGCCGCGCTCGGACTTGAGGTCCGCGGTGCCGCTCTGGGTGTAGTCCACCCGCCCGCGATCGCAGGCGCCCTCCACGCCCTGGCTGCAACCGTAGTAGTCGATCTGGTCCGGCACATAGCCGTTGGTGTCGGCCTGGTAGATGTAGTTCAGGTCCGGGGCGCGGAAGCTGGTGCCGTAGCTGCCGCGCAGCAGCAGGCTGTTCAGCGGGCGCCATTCCAGGCCCAGGTTGTAGGTCTTCTGCTGCTCGGTGCGGCCGCTGAACTTGTACTGGTCCCAGCGTCCCGCCAGCGACGCCAGCAGGCTGTCGGTGACGGGCACGCTGAACTCGCCGCCGGCCGCGTAGCGCTTGCGCGAGCCGCCGGAACTCTGGACCGGCGTGGTGCCGTAGAAGGTGCCGTCGTTGAGCCCGTCGTCCGGGTCGATGCGGTATTGCTGCTTGCCCATTTCCAGGACCCCGGCGAACCCCACCGGCCCGGCCGGCAGGTCGAACAGCTCGCCGTTGAGCGAAGCGTTGTAGCTCTGCGACACCGACTTGCTGCTCTGGGTCAGGTTGCGGCGGAACTGCCGCCACTCCTCCTCGGTCAGCGGCCGGTCCAGGCGCGAGGCATCCGGAGCGAACACCGGGTAGCCGCCCCGCTCGCCCAGCTGCGGCCCGAGGTAGAAATCGCGGATACCGGCCAGCGGCGTGTAGCGCGAAGTGCGCACGCTGCGGTACTCCGAGCGGTTGGCCGCCAGTTCATAGTTCCAGGCGCTGTCGGCGATCCGGTCGGACAGGCCCAGGGTGCCGGTCCACGAGGTGTCGCGCCACTTGGTGTTATTGCTGGTGCGGCCGCCGATTTCTTCTGCGGAAAAACGCCGGTACCAGCGCTCCAGGTTGCCGGTGTCCTGGTTGATGAAGTCCGGCGAGGTGAAGCTCGGGCCGCGGGTGTTGTTCTGGATATGGTCCAGGCCGTACATCAGGTCGGCGAACAGCTTGCCACTGTCGCTGAAATGCCAGGTGCCACGGGTGTAGCCGTCGTAGTTTTCCTTCTGGGTCTGCAGGGTCCAGTAATCGTTGTAGACCTGGTCGGTGGTACAGCGCCCGCCGCTGCCGCCCAGGTGATTGCCAAACACCCCCTGGTACGCGCCGCAACCGGGTCCCAGGTACTTGCCGCTGTCGAGGTTGCGCCGGTAGCCCACGTCCATGGCCGGCCCGCTGTCCATGAAACCGCGGTCGTCGGCCCAGATCGGCTGGCGGTGGGTCAGCTCGAGGCCGAACAGGCCGTCGAAATCCCCCCAGCTGCCGCCGCCGCTGAGCTGCAGGCGCTGGTTGTCGCCGCCCCCGCGCTCGGTGGTGCCGCCGCGCAGGTTGACGTCGATGCCGCTGGCCTGCTCCTTGAGGATGATATTGACCACCCCGGCGATCGCATCGGAGCCGTAGATCGCCGAGGCGCCGCTGCTGAGAATTTCGATGCGCTCGATCACCGCCGAAGGGATATTGGCCAGGTTGGTGAAGTTGACTTGGCCGCCATAGGCCGTCGGGTAGTCCGCCACCCGCCGGCCGTTGATCAGCACCAGGGTGTGGTTGGGTCCCAGCCCCCGCAGGTTGAGGGCGCTGGCGGCGGGCTGGAAGGTGTTGCCGTAGTCCTCGCCCTGGGTCATGCCGGTGTTCTGGGTCTGGGTCGCCAGGGCGTCGTAGACGTTGCGGTAGCCGCGGGCCTCCATCTCCTCGTGGGTGATGACATTCACCGGGGTGGCGCCATCGGACTGGGCGCGGGCGATGCGCGAGCCGGTCACCGTGACTTTTTCCAGCTGCGGTTCGGGTGTCGCGGCGCTGACTTTAGGGCTGGCCTTGGCGCTGGCCGCAGCGCTGCGGATGGTCAGCCCCTGCTCGCTGTGCTGCGCCTCCAGGCCGGTGCCTTGCAGGGCCTTGTCCACCGCCTGCTGGCTGCCCAAGGCGCCACGGATGGCCGGGCTGCGCTTGCCCTGCACCAGATTCTGACTGAAGGAAATCGGCACCCCGCTCTGCCGCGAGATGTCCAGCAGCACCTCGTCCAGGGGGCCCGCGGCAATGTCGAAGACTACTTGCGGCGCCGCGGCCTGCTGGGCCCAGGCGATGCCGCCCTGGGTGCCGAAGGTCAGCGCCACGACGAGCGCCAAGCGTGCCAGCGGCCGGCGCGGTGGGTGGAAAACGGTCGATGAGTTCATGCAGCGATTCCCTGTTGAATGCGGTTGCAGGGAATGAGCGGCGACCGGGCGGTTTTTATAGGGCGGCGATTAGGCCAAGGGGTTATGGGGTTATAACCGCGCCCTTCAGCGCGGTTCGATGCTGACCCAATACGGGCTGTGGAAGCTGACGCGGATCGGCAGCGAGCGCTCCAGCAAGCGCAGGCTGCGGTCGCTGTCGTCCAGCGGGTAGATGCCGCTCAGGCGCAGGTCGGCCACCTGGGGACTGAGGCGAATGATGCCGCGCCGGTAACCGCGCAAGCTGTCGACCACCTCCCGCAGCGGCCGGTCGCGGGCCTCGAACACCCCGGAGGTCCAGGCGCTTTCATGGCCCTTGGCGGCCTCCAGCTGCAACAGCCGCCAACCGTCGAAACGCAGGCTTTCGCCGGCCTCCACCACCTGCCGCGCACCGCTGGCGGTGAGCACCTCGACCTGGGAATGCAGCATCACCAGGCGCGTCCAGTCCTCGCTGCGCTCCACCAGGAATTTCGTCCCCAGGGCCCGCATGCGCCCGTGTTCGGTCTCCACCACAAAGGGCCGCTGCGGGTCCCGGGCCACGTCCACCAGCAACTGGCCGTTGCGCAGTTGCAGCAGCCGTTGCCCGGCATCGAACCGCGGCAGCACCTGGCTGCTGGCATTGAGGGTCAGGGCGCTGCCGTCGGCCAGGGTGAAATCGCGGCGCTCGCCGGTGCCGGTGTACAGGGCACCCGCCTCGGGCACCAGGCCGTAACGCCGGCCGAGCAGGGTCGCGGCCAAGGCCAGGGTCAACAGGCCCAGGCTGCCACCGATGAACCGCCGGCGGCTCGAGGGTGCGTTCAGGCTGTGCAGTAGGCTGTCCCGGGGCAGGCTGCGCAAGGCCTGGTTGCGCAACGCCCCCAGGCCGCCGCCCATCATGTCGATGATCTGCTCGTGCTGCGGGTCGGCGGCGCGCCAGTCGTGGAACGCCTGGCGCTCCTGGGCATTCATCTGCCCGGATTGCAGGCGCGCCATCCATTGCGCCGCCTCGTCGACCAGCGCGTCGTTCCCGCGCGGGCGGCTCATACGTCGACCATCGCCTGATAACAACGCTTGAACGCCTCGGCCATGTACTGCTGGACGCGGCTGGTGGAAACCCCCAACTGCTGGCCGATTTCGGCGTAGGTCAGGCCGTCGAGCTGATGGTAGAGAAAAGCTGCCTTGGCCTTGGCCGACAGGCCGTTGAGCAGGCGATCCACCGCCAGCAACGCCTCGATCACCAGCGCCCGCTCCTCGGGCGACGGGTGCACGGGCGTCGGCGCCAGGGCCAGGCTTTCCAGGTAGGCGCGCTCCAGGTCCTGGCGCCGCCAGCCTTCGTAGACCAGGCGCCGGGCGATGGTGGTGAGCAGCGCCCGCGGTTCGCGAATCAGGGTCGGGTCCGGCAGCGCCAGCACCCGCACGAAGGTTTCCGAGGCGATGTCCTGGGCGCTGTGGTGACAGCCCAGGGCACGGCCCACCGCGGCGCACAGCCACTGATAGTCGCGTTTGAACATCTGCCCGATCAGCGGGTAATGAGGGTTCCGCTTCCCACCCATGCCTTGCTCCCCCACGAGACAACTCCCCTCGTCCCGAAATCTTCTGGCTGAGCCGGGACATTGCCGGTTCAGGATTTAGGGGAGCGACTGTGCAACAGGGCCGAATCCATTTGGAAGTAATTAAAAATTAACCAATGCGAACTAACGAGCATATGTAGCCCGGCACCTCGCCGCCGCGCACCGTGCGCTTGATTGATCTCGGTCAGCAGCACGCCCCAAGGTCCCCACTACTCTTGCGCCTCCATCGGCCAGGGACGGCTTTCGGAATGGCCGCCCGCCTCACCCTCAAGGAAGAGTCGCTATGCAATCGCTGAAGATCATTCTGCTGTCCACCGCGTTTAACGGCCTGACCCAGCGTGCCTGGCTGGACCTGCGCCAGTCCGGCCACCGCCCCAGCGTGGTGCTGTTCACCAGCGCGGACGAGGTTTGTCGGCAGATCGAAGCATCCGCCGCCGACCTGGTGATCTGCCCCTTCCTCAAGGACCGGGTGCCCGAGCAACTGTGGCGCCACCCCACCCGCCCGGTGGTCATCATCCACCCGGGCATCGTCGGCGACCGCGGCGCCAGCGCCCTGGACTGGGCCATCAGCAACAACCTGGAACGCTGGGGCGTCACCGCCCTGCAGGCGGTGGAAGAAATGGATGCCGGGCCGATCTGGTCCACCTGGGAATTCAAGATGCCGGCGCAGGTGCGCAAATCCGAGCTGTACAACGGCCCGGTGGCCGATGCGGCGATCCACTGCATCCGCGACGTGGTGGAGAAGTTCGCCGGCGGCTTCGTCCCCACGCCCCTGGACTACAGCCAGCCGAATGTCCTGGGCCGCCTGCAACCGAACATGAAACAGAGCGACCGCAGCTTCAGCTGGCACGACAGCGCCGCCTTCATCAAGCGCTGCATCGACGCCGCCGACGGCCAGCCCGGGGTCCTGGGCAGCGTGGCCGGCGGCCAGTACTACCTGTACGACGCGCACCTGGACACCCGCAGCGGCATCCCCGGCGAGCTGCTGGCGGTGCATGACGACGCGGTGCTGGTGGCCTGCGGCGACCGCAGCCTGTGGATCGGCTCCCTCAAGCGCAAGCCCGCGCCCTTTGATGAAACCTTCAAGCTGCCGGCGCGCCATGTGCTGGCCGGGCAACTGGACGCGGTGCCGCACCTGGACTGGTCGGTCGCCAGTACGCCGTTCAGCGACGAGCCTTACCAGCCGATCCGCTACCGCGAGTCGGGGCAGGTCGGCGAGCTGACCTTCGAGTTCTACAACGGCGCCATGAGCACCGAACACTGCCAGCGCCTGGTCAGCGCCCTGCAATGGGCCAAGGCCCGGGACACCAAGGTGCTGCTGTTCAAGGGCGGGCGCGGCGCGTTCTGCAACGGCGTGCACCTCAATGTGATCCAGGCCGCGCCAGTGCCTGGCCTGGAGGCCTGGGCCAACATCCAGGCCATCGACGACGTCTGCAAGGAACTGCTCAGCGCCCGCCAGCTGGTGGTCAGCGGCCTGACCGGCAATGCCGGGGCCGGCGGCCTGATGCTGGCCCTGGCGGCCGACGTGGTCCTGGCCCGGGCCAACACCGTCTACAACCCGCACTACAAGAGCATGGGCCTGTACGGCTCGGAGTACTGGACCTACAGCCTGCCCCGCGCCGTCGGCCAGGCCATGGCGCAGCGACTCACCGAGGAGTGCCTGCCGATCAACGCCTTCCAGGCGTTGCAGATGGGCATGGTCCAGGAAATCGGCCCGCGCTGCCCCGACGAGTTCAACCTGTGGCTGCTGCAACGGGCCAGCGCCGCGCTGACCGAGCCGAAGTACCAGGCCCTGCGCGAACGCAAGGCCAACGTCGACCCGCAACTGGCGCAGCACTGCCGCAACGCCGAGCTGGAGCAGATGCACCAGGACATGGTGCAGAACCGCCACGGCTTTGCCGAAAAATGCGCCGGCTTCGTCTACAAGCGCAAGACCTGCTGCACGCCACAGCGGTTGATCGAGGAGTGGGCCGTACCGCAGCCGGATACCCTGACGGCCTGACGTTGGGACCGCCGTTGTCGCAACCCCGGTTGCAACAACGGCGCCGGCCGCGACCGGTTGCCGCACAAGGCCCGTCCTAGAGCCTTCGGTCTAAATTTTAGGGGAGCCGTTCGTTATACTGGGCAACCTTTTTTGCCCAATCGCGGTACCGCCGATGTTCAGTTACACCCCCCTCCTCGCCGGCCTGGCGCTCGGTCTGTCGGCCCACGCCGAAGGCCTGGACCTGAGTTACCAGGCCCCCAACCTGACCGAGGCACCGGCCAAGCCGGCCACGGAGCCTGCGCCCAGCCGTTTCCGCCTGGAGTTCAAGGCACCGATCACTATCGAGCACTCCTGCCGCGGCCCGCAGTGCAACTACGAGACCGACCCGAGCCAGCGGCACGAGCCGGAAACGGTGAGGACAACGTCGATCGGCTTCAACTGACGAGCCTGGGGTTGCTGCGAAAGCCGGCTCGCGCCTGTTCGAACCAAGCGGCCCCATCGCGCCACCCCAAGCTTGGCTAGGCTATAAGAACCACCTGCGAGCACCGGGGAAGTTCGATGAAACGCACGCTCCTGCCCTGCCTGAGCCTGGCCCTGGCCTTGCTGGCCGGCTGTGCCAGCCCACCGGAGGTCATCGACGAAGCGCCGGCGGCCATTGCCGAAGGGGTGCTGGCCTTCCGGGATATCTGCCTGAAATCCGCGCCTTCCTTCGCTGGCGCCGACACTGCGGCCAAGGGTTATGGCATTACCCGCTTGAACGATGCCGGATGGGCCCGCATGGGCTTGCGCCCGGACCACACCCTCGGGGTCCAGGTGCAGAAAGGCAAGCAATGCGCGGTGACCACCCCAGCGCAGTCGGACCCGACCCTGACCCGGCAATTCATCAAGGTGGCCGAGCAGTTCTCCAGCACCCCGGTGGCGCACAACCTGCCGCTCAAAATCACCCTCGACAAGCAGACCTACCTGCTGATGCACGACCGGCGCGGTGGCGAGGCCTATGTGATGCTGAAACACCCCTGAAACCCGCTCATTCCGACGGTTTGAAGCTCGGCGCATAACACACCGGCGAGCTTCCTTCGTCGCGCCGGTCCAGCTCGTCCTCCAGCCATTCGGCCAGCACCCGGGCATTGTTGTGCAGCTCATCGTGGGCGGCGTACACCAGGGTCAGGCGGCCCTGTTGCGCACGCGCAAGCAACGCCCACCAATGCTCGGGGCGTGCGGTCAGTTCCTGGCGGTAACGGCTGCGAAAGACGGCGAAATCCAGCTCGCCGGACTTGAAGGCCCGGCGTAATTCGGTGGACGGCGCCAGCTCTTTGCGCCACTCGTCCAGGGGCAACTGCTCCTTGCGGCAGTTGCGCGGCCACAGGCGGTCCACCAGGACCCGATAACCGTCGTCGGGGCCCGCGGGCTCATAGGCGCGTTTGCACAGAATCATGACGGCTCCCTCGTGGCGGCGGCATGGGCTGCCATCAGCTTAGTGGCTGGGCCAGCGCCCGGGGAGTGGTGTCCGCTACCGAGCCGCACCGGCCCGGCAACGGCCGGGGGTTACTTCGTCGCGCGGACCTGGGCGATCAACTGCTCCGCCACGGCGAACAAGCCCTTGGCGCCCTCGGAGGTCATGCCGAAGCGATAGCGGCCGTCCACTACCAGCGATGGCACGCCAGTGACCTGATAGGCAGCGGTGCGTTTTTTCGCATCCGCCACCTTGGCTTGCACGGCGAAGGAGTTGTAGGTGGCGAGGAATTTCGCCGGCTCGATGCCCTGCCCTTGCAGCAGCTCGGCCATGGCCTCGGGGGTCTTCAGGCGGTTGCCGCCGTGGATCGCCTCGAACACGGCGCGGTGCACTTCGGGCTTGGCGTCCAGGGTCGCCAGGGTCAGGTACAGCTGGCCGTAGACATCCCAGATCCCGCCGAACATGGCCGGCAGCTTGACGAAGTTCACGTCGTCGGCGAGCTGGGCCGCCCAGGGGTTGATCGAGGCTTCGAGGTTGTAGCAGTGGCCGCAGCCGTAGGAAAACAGCTCCACCACTTCGATCTTGCCGGGCACCACTTGCGGCACGGCATCCTTGAGTTCCACGTACTGGCTGGCATCCACCGCTGCCACGGCGGCCTGCCCGGCAAGACCAAAGAGGCAGCTGGCTGCCAGGGCAATCTTCAGAATCGAGTGACGCATGCAATCTCCAATCGGTTGGCGCATCCAGGCCGCCGGTGCGGCTTATCGCGCGGGCCCCGAAGGATACAGGCCGCGTCCACAGGACCAATCGGACAAGTCCCATTCTTTTGTTGTTTTTTTGTCACCGGCTCCCAGGGTGCCCGGACAGCTCCGGCGGCTGATCGAACCCGGCGGCCAGGGCGGTGATCTGCTCCCGCAGCCAGCGATGCCCGGGGGCCCGCTCCTGCTGGCGATGCCAGATCAGGCTGACCTGCACCGGCGGTGCCAGCAGCGGCAGCTCGGCAATACGGATCGGCAACAGCGCGCCGAAGTGTTCCGCCAGGCGCCGCGGCACGGTGCCCAGCAGGTCCGACTGGGCAACGATCAACGGGATGCTCAGGTAATGCGGGACGAACAGCTGCACCTGGCGCTGGACCTTGGCCGACCCGAGGACGATTTCCAGGGGCGAACCGCGCCCGCCGCGATCCGGAATCGCCACGTGCCGGCTCTGTTCGTAGGCCGTAAGGCTCAGTTGCGGCTCGAAGGCCGGATGCCCGAGACGGCCGATCACCACCAGTTGCTCGTCCAGCAGCGGCTGGTAGCAGAGGTCGGGGTCGTCGAAGTACAGGTAGTCCACCGCCAGGTCGAGCAGGCCGGTGGTCAGCCAGGCCGGCAGCGAGTCGGCGGCATCGCCGCGCACCGTCAGGCGCAGCTTGGGCGCCGCGTCCTGCAGGCGCCGCGACAGCGCCGGCAACAGGCGCGCCTGGGCGTAGTCGTTCATCGACAAGGTGAAGCCCTGGTCGGATGCCGCCGGGTCGAATTCGCTGCTCGGGTCCAGGCCCTCCTGCAGCAAGCGCAGGGCCTGGCGCACCGAGCCGTGCAGCACATGGGCCCGGGGCGTCGGCTGCATGCCCCGGGCGGTGCGGGTGAACAGCGGCTCGTCGAGCTGGCTGCGCAGGCGCGCCAGGGCGTTGCTCACCGCCGGCTGGCTGAGGTTCAGGCGCACCGCCGCGCGGGACAGGTTCTGCTCCTGCATCAGTGCATCGAACACCAGCAGCAGATTGAGGTCCAGGTGCCGCAAATTCAGCTTCATGAATAATGCCCATTCCGACTATCCATTAGATGGATAATTCGAGCGGGACTACTCTTCTGTCAATAACAACGACAAACAGGAGAGCGATCTTGAGGCAAACCACCCTGGCCTTTCGCGAGCGCTACCGCGCCGCGGTCCATCCGCGCTACAACCCCTGGCTGCACGGCGGTTTTGTGCTGGCCTACGGCACGCTGTGCATCGCCCTGCTGTGGAGCACCCTGGAGCGGGTGCGGCCACTGGAGTGGCTGACGGTGCCGCTGGCGCTGCTGTTCTTCAACCTGTGCATCTACGTCGTGCACCGCTGGCTGGGGCATCACAAGCAGGCCCTGGCGCAGTTGTTCTACGCCCGGCATTCCGGCGATCACCACAGTTTTTTCGTGCCCGGGCACATGACCTACGACGGCCCCCGCGACTGGCGGGTGATCCTGTTCCCGGCCTGGCTGATCGTATTTCACAGTCTGCTGTTCGCCCTGCCGCTGTGGTGGCTGCTCAAGCTCTGGAATGCCAATGTCGCGGCGCTGTTCGCCAGTTGCACCCTGATCGGCTACCTGGCCTACGAGGTGTTCCATGCCTGCGAGCACTTGCCTGAGGGCCACCCGCTGGCGCGGCTGCCGTGGATCCGCCAGATGCGCCGCCTGCACGAGCTGCATCACCGCCGCGAACTGATGCAGGAACGCAATTTCAACATTGTCCTGCCGCTGATGGACTACCTGTTCGGCACCCTGTACTGGGAGCCGCAACCCGCTCCCACTCCCCTCTCGACCCGATCCTCGTCCATGACCCGCATGCGGCATCAGGTCGATGTCCCCCGCAACCCGGTGGCCCTGCTCGACTACGCCAGCGCCGCCAGTCGCTGGCCGGAGTGGCACCCTTCGTCGCTGAAGGTTCTCGGCCCGGCCGGCGCCCTGCCCGCCGGCGCGCGGTTCGAGGAAGACATCCATGCCGGCGGGCGCAGCGGACACCTGAGCTGGCGTGTCAGCGAATACCTGCCAGGGCTCCGCTGGAGCGCCACGGCGCGGGGCGATCATGGCCTGGAGCTGGTGGTCACCTACGAATGCCAACCGCTGGACGCCCAGCGCACGCGGTTTGTCCGCACCCTGGAATACCGCTTCGACGGCCTGCTGATGCGCCTGGGCAATCGCCTGTTATTCAGACGGCGGATAGAACGGGAATCCGCCGACTCGTTGCTGGCATTGTGCGAAACGGCGCAACGGGCGATTCCCCCCGGCGCCGGTATCGCCTTGTAAGGGCGAGCCGTCCCCCTCACCCAGGAGCCTTTCTCAATGAAGCCAGTCGCACCGCGTCGGATCAAGTTTCGCCACCTGCTGCTGGCCGTGGTCATCGCCATCGGCGCCTTCCTGCTGCTGATGCCCACCCGGGTCCAGCCGGTGGCCTGGACGCCGGCGGCCGCCCCTTCGCTGCAGACCGGCCCGTACGCCGAGAACCAGAAACTCAAGGCCGTGCAGCGGGTCGGCGCGCCGGACATCGACGGGCCGGAGGCCCTGCTGCTGGAGGATGGCTGGCTGATCAGCGGCCTGCATGACGGGCGGGTGATACGCACCACGCTGGACGGCAGCAGCCTGCAGGTATTGGCCAACACCGGCGGGCGCCCCCTGGGCCTGGCCCGCCACCCGGACGGCCGACTGATCATCGCCGACGCGATCAAGGGCCTGCTGGCGCTGGATGCCAAGGGCCAGTTGAACACCCTGGCCACCTCGGCCAACGGCCTGCCGCTCGGTTTTACCGACGATGTAGCGGTGGACGCCGCCGGGCGTTATGCCTACTTCAGCGACGCCAGCAGCCGCTGGGGCTACGGCCAGGATGGCGAGGCGGTGATCGAGCACGGCGGCGACGGCCGCCTGCTGCGCTACGACTTCCAGAGCGGCCGCACCGAACAGTTGCTGGACGGCCTGGAGTTCGCCAACGGCATCGCCCTCGGCCCCCAGGAAGCCTATGTGCTGGTCAACGAAACCGGGGCCTACCGGATCAGCCGCTACTGGCTCAGCGGCGCCAAGGCCGGGACCCACGACCTGTTCATCGACAACCTGCCGGGGCTGCCGGACAACCTCAGTTTCAACGGTCGCGAGCGTTTCTGGGTGGCGCTCTACGCCCCGCGCAATGCCCTGCTCGACGGCACCGCGCCCTATCCCCTGGTGCGCAAGATGCTGGTGCGCGCCATGAGCGTGCTGCCCAAGCCGGTGGAAAAACGCGCCTTCGTCATCGGCCTGGATCCCCAGGGCCAGGTGATCGCCAACCTGCAGGATGCCAGCGCCGGCGACTACGCCCCCATCACCACGGTGCGCGAATACGGCGACGCCCTGTATTTCGGCTCGCTCACGGCCAGCCATATGGCGCGCCTGCCATTGGACAGCGCACTGTCGAAATCGCCCTGAGGCCGCAGCGACCCGCCCCGCCATGGCCGCCAGGCATGGCGGTTCATCGATTCTGATCTAAGCTCCCCCGCGCGGCGCTATCCGGCGCCCGCCTCAAGGAACGACGAACAATCGAGTCCGATTGATTCCCCTCACATCGATAGTGGACACACCATGAAAATCAAAATCCTGCTGGCTTCCCTGCTGCTCGCTTCATCCCTGTCGGCCATGGCCTCATGCCCAGTGTTCGGGCCATCCGAGGATCCCTGCGCCGGTCCGGTGTTCGGCCCCAGCACCTGCGAGTGCCCTTGACCCGAACCGGCCATGAACAGGCGCGCCCGCTCCCGAGCGCGCCTCGCCCTGCAGGTGGATGCGGACAGGGAAGTGAATGGCTGGACAGCGGGAAGAGCGAGGCCCTGATGCGCCAACCCCAGCGAGACGCCCGAAGCCTCGGGACGCCTCGCTTGGAACGGGGTCCGGGTCAGGAGCTGGCAGTCAGCTTCTCGGAGATTTCATCCTTGATCAGCAGCCGTTTTTCCTTGAGTTTCTTCAGTTCGTCGTCAGCGGCCGCCGCGGCCTCCGCTTTGAGCACCTGATCATCAATGGAGTGGTATTTGTCGAACAGGGCATTCAAGTGCGGGTCGTTGGCCCGGCGCTGTTGAATGTCTTCTTTGCTGTAGCTCAGATCCTGATACAGGTCATGGGGCACCGGCATGGAACACCTCCGTTGGTTGATCGGTAGCAAGCCCGCTCACACGCACTTGCCAGTTATCAGAATGGCCTCCACGACCACCGCCTGTCGACCATTAATCAGACCAGCGGCACCGTTCGTCGCCTTCAGGCGCACTGTCCGCGACCTGTCGCCCACCACCATGAAATCCCTTATCCCAACGCCTGGGCCAGAAACGGTGCGGTGCGGCTCTGGCGGTGCCCGGCCACCTGCTGCGGCGTACCGCTGACCACCACTTTACCGCCCTGGTCGCCGGCGCCGGGGCCGATATCGATCACCCAGTCGGCCTGGGCCACCACGCGCATTTCGTGCTCGACCACCACCACGCTGTGGCCGGCCCGGACCAGGTTGTCCAACTGTTCCAGCAGGCGATCGACATCCCGCGGGTGCAGGCCGGTGGTGGGTTCGTCCAGCACATACAGGGTGGCGCCACGGGGGTTGCGCTGCAGCTCGGTGGCCAGCTTGATTCGCTGCGCTTCGCCGCCGGACAGCTCGGTGGCAGGCTGGCCGAGGCGCAGGTAGCCCAGGCCGATATCCCGCAGTACCTCCAGGGAACGGCGGATGGCCGCCTGAGCGGCGAACACCTCGACCGCCTCCTGCACCGTCAGTTGCAAGACTTGGGCGATGTTCAGGCCCTGCCAGGCGATGGCCAGGGTCTGCGGGTTGTAGCGCGCGCCGTGGCAGGTCGGGCACGGCGCATAGACGCTGGGCATGAACAACAGCTCGACGCTGACGAAACCTTCGCCTTCACAGGCCGGGCAGCGGCCCTTGGCGACGTTGAAGGAGAACTGCCCGGCGTCGTAGCCCAGGGCCCGTGCCTCGGGGGTGGCGGCGAACAGTTTGCGCACGTGGTCGAACAGCCCGGTGTAGGTCGCCAGGTTCGAGCGCGGGGTGCGGCCGATGGGTTTCTGGTCCACCTGCACCAGGCGCTTGATCCGTTCCAGGCCGGCGGTGACTTCACCGCTGCTGGCTGGCGGCGCCTCGTCTTCCAGGTTCAGTTCCTCCGGTTCTTCGTTGCTCGGCGGCCGCCCGAGGTGCGCGCCCACCAGCTCCAGCAGCGCCTGGCTGACCAGGCTCGACTTGCCCGAGCCGGACACCCCGGTCACCGCGGTGAAGCAACCCAGGGGAAATTCCGCGCTCAGGTCCTTCAGGTTGTTGCGGCTGATGCCCGCCAGGCGCAGCCAGCCCTGGGCCGGGCGCGCACTGCGCGGGGCCGGCGCCTGCTCGGCGAACAGATAGGCGCGGGTCTGCGACGCCGCGACCTGGGCCAGCCCCGCCGGCGGGCCGCTGTACAGCACCTGGCCGCCCTGCTCGCCCGCCGCCGGGCCGACGTCGATCAGCCAGTCGGCGCGGCGCATGGTCTGCAGGTCGTGCTCCACCACGAACAGCGAGTTACCCGCGGCCTTGAGCTGCTGCAACGCCGCGAACAGCGCCTCGGCGTCCGCCGGGTGCAGGCCGGCCGAAGGCTCGTCCAGCACATAGATCACCCCGAACAACTGCGACCCCAGCTGGGTCGCCAGGCGCAAACGCTGCAACTCGCCGGACGACAGAGTCGGTGTGCTGCGCTCCAGGGCCAGGTAACCCAGGCCCAGGCCGGTCAGGGTGGCGACCCGCTCCAGCAGGTCCTGGGCGATGCGCTGCGCGGCCAGGCGTTTTTCCAGGGACAGGTTCGGCGTATGCCGCACATCCGGTGCCCCGGCATGCCCGGGCGCGCCCTGGGCCACCCGCTGCTGGCGGGCGGCCAGAGTCTGCTCGTGGCTCAACACCTCGCCGGCCTCCTCGGCCTGCTCCAGGTAAGCCTGGGCCGCCACCGGCTTGAGCACCTCGGCCAGTTGCAGCAGGGGCATCTGCGACAGCTCGCCGATATCGAAACCGGCGAAGGTCACCGACAGCGCCTCGCGCTTGAGGCGCTTGCCTTCGCACAGCGGGCACGGGCTGCCGCGCATGAACTGCGACACGCGCTTTTTCATCAGCGCGCTCTGGGAATGGGTGAAGGTGTGCAGCACATAGCGCCGGGCCCCGCTGAAGGTGCCCATGTAGCTCGGCTCCTGCTTGCGCGCGAGGGCTTCGCGGGTCTGCGCCGGGGTCAGCCCGGCGTACACCGGCACGGTCGGGGTTTCTTCGGTGAACAGGATCCAGTCTCGCTGTTCTTGCGGCAGGTCGCGCCAGGGGATATCGACGTCGTAGCCCAGGGTCACCAGGATGTCGCGCTGGTTCTGCCCCTGCCAGGCCAGCGGCCAGGACGCCACCGCGCGCTGGCGGATGGTCAGCGCAGGGTCGGGCACCATGGACGCTTCGCTGACTTCGTAGACCCGGCCCAGGCCGTGGCACTCTGGGCAGGCCCCTTGCGGGGTGTTGGGCGAGAAATCCTCGGCGTAGAGCATCGGCTGCCCCGGCGGGTAGCTGCCGGCCCGGGAATAGAGCATGCGGATCAGGCTGGACAAGGTGGTGACGCTGCCTACCGAAGAGCGGGTGCTCGGCGTGCCGCGCTGCTGTTGCAGGGCCACCGCCGGCGGCAGGCCGTCGATGGCGTCGACGTCCGGCACCCCGACCTGGTCGATCAGGCGCCGGGCATAGGGCGCCACCGACTCGAAATAGCGGCGCTGAGCCTCGGCATACAGGGTCGAGAACGCCAGGGACGATTTGCCGGAGCCGGAAACCCCGGTGAACACCACCAGGGCATCCCGGGGAATATCCACGTCGACGTTGCGCAGGTTGTGTTCGCGGGCGCCGCGCACCCTGACGAAACCCGAACTGTTCGCTGGCAGGGAAGACGAAACCTGGGGCAAAGGCGTGTTGCGCGCTGAAGTCATGGGGCAGCCTTGTATCGGGGGGGATCGGGACAGCGGTGCCAAGTCGGTGGCGGATGGGCACGCGAGCGCCAACCCTGGCGCCGGGCAGCCGTCCGGCCGACCTGCAGGGTGCATGGGCTTGGGGTTTTGAGCAACAGCGGGTGTCGGGCACAGCCAGCAGCATGGCGCTTTTGTGCCAGGCCCAGGCGGACGCTCGCAAGCGCCGCCTGGCATGGGGCGGATTGCCCGCCCCGAAGACCTCAGTCGGTGCCGTATTTCGGCGAGCGCGGACCGTACAGCAGGCCCGCGTGTTGCCCGGCGGACAGCAGGCGCTGGCTGGTGATGCCGGCGATCGGGTGGCCGGCGTCGGTGGAGGTGTTGACGATCTGCTTCACCGCGGCGGTGATCAGCATGCCCACCAGGCCGCCGTTGTTGCCGCTGTTGCCCTCTTCGCTGGAGGCCCGGGCGCTGCCGGTCCACAGCGTGGTGCCGGTCTTCAGGTCGACCAGGGTGGCACTGGCGGTGACCACGGTGGCGCTGCTGATCAGCATGTAGCTGGTGCCGTATTCCTTGACGGTGATGTACAGGCCGGCGTCGGCGCCGAAGATCTCGTTGAGCTTGGCCGGCGACAGGCCATGGATGTCCGCCGGGTGGGTCAGGCCGTTGTGGCGGAAGGTTTCATCCACCACCGCGATCGGCATCACGTAGTAACCGGCCTCGGCCAGGGGAAAGGTCACCTGGGACAGCATGCTGTAGGTGGCCTTGACGTCCGGCGACTCGTTGAGCGGCGGCAGCACCAGGATCGACTTCGGCCGGGCCTGCTTGTAGGCCGCGTAATCCACGGTCTTGGGCGTGGCGCAGCCCACCAGCAGGCTGACGACCAACAGGCCCAACAGGTTGCGCAGGGTATTGAAGCTCATTGGGTGGCTCCCTTTTTGGCGTTTTTCAGCAGAAAGTCCATGTACGACGCCGACTCGGGGAACAGCGCCTTCTCGGTATTGAACTGCTGCACCATCTGGTCATCCTTGCCCAGGCCCGCATAGAGCATGCCCAGGTGTGCGTGGTAGCCCGGCGGTACCGCCTTGCCGGTGGCCTTGATCTTCTGCAGGTCGCGCTCCAGTGCTTCGACCTGGGCCTCACTGGCCTGCTCGCCCTTGAAGTACTCGTAGGTCTGGGCCTGGTAGGTTTCCCACTGGTACAGCGTCTTCGGCCCGCTGCAACCGGCCAGCAATACGCTGCCCAGCACAGCGGCGGCCATCAGCGGCCGGGTCATCTTGGTGTTGAACATGCTTGCCCTTCTCCCTGTCGGCGGGGTTGATCAGTGGCTGGGTTTCCAGGCGCCGGCGTCGATCGCCTCGACCATGCGGTTGACTGCCTCGCGCATGGCCAGGTCCAGGACCTTGCCGTTGAGGGTCGAGTCGTAGGAAGCGGTGCCGCCGAAGCCGATCACCTCACGGTTGGACAAGGCGTACTCGCCTGCTCCCTGGGTCGAATACACCACCTCGGAAGTGCTGATGTTGACGATGTTCAACGCTACTTTGGCGTAGGCCACCTGGGTCTTGCCGCGGCCGAGAATGCCGAACAGCTGGTGGTCGCCGGTTTCCTTGCGGCCGAACTCGGTGACATCGCCGGTCACCACGAAGTCCGCGCCCTTGAGCTTCTGTGCCTGACCCTTGATCTGCGCTTCCTGCTGGATCTCGCCCATGTTGTCGCGGTCCAGCACGTTGAAGCGGTTGGTCTGCTGCAGGTGGGTAATCAGGATGGTCTTGGCCTGGCCGCCGAGGCGGTCGACGCCGTCGGAGAAAATCCCGCGCATGTAGCTGGAGCGGTTGTCGAACTTGCCCACTGCCATCGGGACCCGGGCCCCGGTCCACACCTGGCTGGCGCTCTGGACCTTCTCCACCGGCAACGCCCGGGAGCTTTCGGTGGCACAACCGCTCAGGCCCGCCAGTACGGCCAAGGCTACGCCCGACATCAGCGACTTCGAGATCAGTCTCACTCTGGGTTCCTTTTTGAGTCTTCATGAAAAGTGCCTTCGCCCCGCCACAGCTTTTGCCGAACACGGCTTTGCGGGTTCGGGAAGAGCAGTCGGGGCAGGCTGAAACCTGACGCAGGGGGCGTCGGCGGCGGCGAGTATGCCAAAACGCCATCATGGCGAAAAGAAATAAAAATAGTTGGCGCCAGTCGATTGACTGCGGGGGCTCTATTGCGCTCCTGCCCGCTGGGCAAGCGCTTGCGCCGTCAACGAAAGTCCCGGCTGCGCACGGTGATACCGCTCAGCAACTCGCTGAGATCGCTCAGCCGTCCGGCGATCAGGTGGCGCACTTCACCCTCGGTTTCCAGGGTGCCGTCGACCCTGAGCAACTGCGCCCCCACCAGGACCCGGCGCTGGCGCTCGGCCAGGTCGCGCCAGACCACCACGTTGACGTTGCCGAACTCGTCTTCCAGGGTGACGAAGGTCACGCCGCTGGCCGTGCCCGGCCGCTGGCGCCCGGTGACCAGCCCGGCGATGCTGACCGCCCGCCCGTGCCCGACCTCCAGCAACTCGCGGGAACTGCGGCAGCGCCGGGCCTTGAGCTCGCCCCGCAGCAGGGCCAGCGGATGGGGCCCCAGGGTGGTGCCGACGCTCAGGTAATCGGCCTGCAGGTCTTCGCCCACCGTCGGCCGCGGCAAGGCCACCGGCGTTTCCTCCTGGCGCGGCAGGCCGGCGAACAGGCCGAGCTGTTGCTGCACCCCCGCCACTTCCCAGCGCGCCCGGTGCCGGTCCCCGGCCAGCCCGCGCAAGGCCCCGGCATCGGCCAGCAATTCCTGGGCGCGGCTATCGAGGCGGGCGCGCTGCACCAGGTCGGCGATATCGACAAAGGGGGCGCACCCGCGCGCCGCCTCGATCCGCCGCGCGTCGTCCTCGCGAAAGCCCTTGATCATCCGCAGCCCCAGGCGCAGCGCCGGTTGCACGCCGGCCATCGGTTCCAGGCTGCAATCCCAGGTACTGGCGCGCACGTCCACCGGGCGGATCGCCAGGTGATGGCGGCGCGCGTCCTGGAGGATCTGGTCGGGGCTGTAGAAGCCCATGGGCCAGCTGTTGATCAGGGCGCAGGCGAAGGCCGCCGGTTCGTGGCACTTGAGCCAGCAGCTGGCATAGGTCAGCAAGGCGAAACTGGAGGCGTGGGACTCGGGGAAACCGTAGCTGCCGAAACCCTTGATCTGCTCGAAAATCTGCGCGGCGAACTCGTCGCTGTAGCCATTGGCGCGCATGCCGTCGCGCAGCCGCAGGCGATGGGGCTCCAGGCCGCCATGGCGCTTCCAGGCGGCCATGGAACGGCGCAACTGGTCGGCTTCGCCGGGGGTGTAGTCGGCGGCGACAATGGCGATCTGCATCACCTGTTCCTGAAACAGCGGCACGCCCAGGGTTCGCTTCAGAACCGCTTCCAGTTTTGGGGAGGGATAGGTCACCTCCTCTTTTTTGTTCCGCCGGCGCAGATACGGATGCACCATGCCGCCCTGGATCGGCCCCGGGCGGACGATGGCCACCTCGATCACCAGATCGTAGAAGTTCTGCGGCTTGAGCCTGGGCAACATCGACATCTGTGCCCGCGACTCGATCTGGAACACCCCGATGGTGTCGGCGCGGCCGATCATCTCGTAGGTTTCCCGGTCATCGGGCGGAATGGTCGCCAGGGTCCACTGCGTCCCGCGATAGCCCCGCACCAGGTCGAAGCAGCGGCGGATCGCGCTGAGCATGCCCAGGGCCAGTACATCCACCTTGAGCAGCCCGACCTTGTCCAGGTCGTCCTTGTCCCACTGGATGATGGTGCGCTCGGCCATGGCCGCGTTCTCCACCGGCACCAGGCTGTCCAGCGGCTGTTCGGAAATCACGAAGCCGCCGGGGTGCTGGGACAGGTGCCGGGGAAAGCCGATCAGTTGCCCGGTCAGGCCCAGGACCCGGCGCAAAACCTGGCTGTCCGGGTCGAAGCCGGCCTCCAGCAGGCGCTCCACAGCGGGCGGTGCATCGCTCCAGTGGCCACAGCAGTCGGCCAGGGCATTGACCTGGTCCGGTGGCAGGCCCAGGGCCTTGGCCACGTCGCGCACCGCCCCGGCGCCGTGGTAGGTGCTGACCACCGCGGTCAGTGCGGCCCGCTGACGGCCGTAGCGCCGAAACACATACTGCAGGACTTCCTCGCGACGCTCGTGTTCGAAATCCACGTCGATATCCGGCGGCTCGTTGCGCTCGCGGGAGAGAAAACGCTCGAACAGCAGGGTCGAACGGTCCGGGTCGATCTCGGTGATGCCCAGGGCGAAGCACACCGCCGAGTTGGCCGCCGAGCCCCGGCCCTGACAGAGGATGTGCTGGCCGCGGGCAAAACTGACGATGTCGTGCACCGTCAGGAAGTAGCTCTCGTACCCCAGCTCGGCGATCAGCGCCAGCTCGTCGTCGATCTGCTGGCGCACCTTGGGCGTGGCCCCCTCGGGCCAGCGCGTGCGCATGCCGCGCTCGGTCAGCTCGCGCAGCCAGCGGGTCGGCGTCTGGCCGTGCGGCACCAGCTCACGGGGGTACTGGTAGTTCAGTTGCCCGAGGTCGAAGCGGCAGCGCCGGGCGATCTTCAGCGACTCCTCCAGCAAGGCCGGCGGGTACAGCCCCTGCAAGGCCTCGAGGCTGCGCAGATGGCGTTCGCCATTGGGGTACAGGCGCTGGCCGGCCTCGGCCACCCGCAGGTGATGGCGGATCGCGGTCATGGTGTCCTGCAAGGCCCGGCGCCCCCGGACATGCATATGCACATCGCCACTGGCCACGGCGGCAATCCCCAGCTCCCGCGCCAGCGCCAGCGAGCCGGCCAGGCGCCGGTCGTCGTCCTGGCCGCAGTGCAGCTCCACGGCCAGCCACAGCCGGTCGGCGAACACCTGTTGCAGCCAGCGCCCGGTTTCCTGCTGCGCTCCGGCTTCCTGAGACCCGGCCCTGTCCGCCAGCCACAGGGCCAGCAACCCCGGCAAGGGCTGCGCGAAATCTTCGCGCAGCAGCTGGTAACTGCCCTTCTGCGCCCGGCGCCGGGCCCGGGTGATCAGCCGGCACAGGCCCTGGTAACCCTCCAGGCTCTCCACCAGCAGCACCAGTTGCGGGCCGTCGTCGAGGCGCATCTCACTGCCGACGATCAGCGGCAGCTTGCTGTCCTGCGCGGCCTGCCAGGCGCGGACGATACCGGCCAGGCTGCACTCGTCGGTGATCGCCAGGGCCTGGTAGCCCTGGGCCGCCGCCCGTTCGAACAGCTCGCGGGCGCTGGAGGCGCCGCGCTGGAAACTGAAGTTCGACAGGCAGTGCAGCTCGGCGTAACCGCTCATGCGAACCAACCCTGCAGCAGCAAGGGCCCCGCCTCGCCCACCGGCCGATAGGCCCAGCCCTGCTGGCCGCCGCGGGTTTCGATCAGGTAGTAGTCGCGCCGCACGTCGCCGCCGTCCCACCAGCCGGACTCGATGCGCTCCGGCCCCATCAGAATGCGCGCCGCCCCTTCCTGCAGCGCCTGCGGTTCGCGCAACAGCCAGCCCGGACGCCGGGGGCCGGGTAGCAACGGGCCACCGGCCTGGCTGTCGCCCAGCGGCTGCCAACTGCACTCAGGGCGGTGGTCGGCGTGCGAGCTCAGGCCCTGCACCGCCTCGTCCCCCAGGCGGGCGCGCAGGCGTTCGCGCAACTGCTCCCAGGGCAGGGATTGCTGCGGGCGGTCGTCGAACAGTTCGCGGTGCTGCGGCACGAAGCGCGGCAGATCCTCGGCCACCAGGCGCACGCCACGGACCGGCGCCGGCACCTGGACCTGCTCCAGGCGCCCGCGGGCCAGCTCGAACAGCATCGCCGGCTCGCGTTCGGCGCTGAGCAGGCCGACCTTGATCAGGGTGTCGGGGGCCTCGACATGCTCCAGGTGCAGGTCGAAACGCTGCACGCCACTGTCCCGGCCACAGAGGAAGGCCGCCAGGTCGCCGCTCAGGCGGCGCAGGGGAAACAACAGGGCCTGGTGCGACAGCACATCGAAATTCAACTCGATGCGCACGTCGAAACGGTCCGGCGGCTGGTAGAACGCCAGCGCCAGGGAGCGCTCGCCCAGCAAGGTATCCAGGTGCCGGAGCAGGTCCGCGTCGAAACGCCGGGCCAGGGTGTCCCGGGGCAGTTCCCGGAGCTGGCCGAAGGTGCGCAAGCCCATGCGCGACAAGGCCGTGGCCGTGCCTGGCGCCAGGCCCAGGCGCTCGACGGGCATCCGCTCCAGGGCCTGGCGCAATTGCTCCTGGCCTGCGACCGCCAGCCCGTCGTGGGCATTGGCCAAGACCCGGGCCGCCGCCGGATTCGGCGCGGCGACAATGCGATGGCGAAAGCCCAACTCGTCCAGCTCCCGGCGCAGGCGCGCCTCCAGCTGCGGCCAGGGGCCGAACAGGCCCAGGCTCGACTCGATCTCGAACACCAGGGCTCGTGGGTAAAACAGGCTGACCTGGGAACTGAAGCGATAGGCCCAGGCCGCGAGGAACTGCTGCCAACAGGCGATTTCATCGACGTCGTACTCGGCGCTGGCGAAGGCCTTGCTCAGGGCCTGGGCGGCGGTCAACGATTGCCCGGGGCGCAGCCCCAGCTCGCGGGCCGCGGCATTCACCGCCTGGATCACCCGGCGTTGCGGCGTACCGCTGAGCAGCGCCAGCGCGGCCTCGGGCTCGGGGCGCTGGCGCAGCGCCGCGTCCAGCGCCAGTTGCGGGAACAGGATACAGACCCAGCGCATGGCAACCTCAGTGCCCCGGCGCGAAGGCGATCGGCGCCGCCTGGACCAGGCCGCCACGGCACTTGAGCACCCGCAGCTGCGCCGGCCGGGCCTCCACGGCAATCCGCAGGGCCGCCGGCGAGGGGTTGATGGCTTCCTTGAGGGAGCGATAGACAAAGGCCAGGGTCTGGCCGGTTTCGGCCGCCACCTGCAAACGCCGCAAGGCGCGGTCGTCGGCCTGTTGCGGCCAGCACAGCACCGCCCCGCAGCTGCCCGAACGCAGGCATTGCTCGGCCGCCCACAGGGCATCCCGTTCGCCGGCCTGGATCACCGACAACTGGCGCAGGTCGACCCCGGCGTCCTGCCAGGCCTGGGGGTACGGCACATGGGGCGGCGCCACCAGCACGATGCGTTCGCCGGCGGCCGACAGCCGTGCCAGGGTCGGCCACAGCAGTTGCAGTTCGCCGACACCCTGGGCGGCCACAAGGATTTCCGTCAGCGCCGCTTCCGGCCAGCCGCCGCTGGGCAAGGCCGCGTCCAGCATGGCGTGCCCCGTGGGTTGCGGGCTGGCGGCGGGCGCCGTCGGCCGGCCCTTCCAGACGCGGCCGGCATTGAACAGCGTCTCCAGTGCGACGACAGCGCCCATCAGCCTTGCCTCACCAGGCCACAGAACACCCCTTCGATGGCCAGGTCGCGGTCTTCGCCGACCAGGATCGGCGCATAGGCCGGGTTGCGCGGCAGCAGGCGCACGCCATCGGCCCGGCGCTCGAAACGCTTGATGGTGACTTCGCCGTCCAGCCGCGCCACCACGATCTGGCCATTGCGCACCTCGCTGTCGCGGCGCACCGCCACCAGGTCGCCGTCGAGAATGCCGTCCTCGATCATCGAGTCGCCCCGGACCCGCAACAGGTAATCGGGGGTCCGGGAAAACAGCCCCGGGTCGAGCAGCAAACGCTGGTGCACCTCGGCATCGACGCCGATCGGCGCCCCCGCCGCCACCCGGCCGAGCACCGGGATCTCCAGCAGTTCGGGGCGCGGCGGCTGGTTGAGCAGGCGGATGCCCCGCGCCTGGTTCGGGTTGACCTCGATGAAGCCGGCTTCGGTCAGGGCCACCACATGCTTGCGCGCCACGCTGCGCGAGGCGAAGCCGAAGGCCTCGCTGATTTCGGCGAGGCTCGGGGGTTGACCGTGCTCGGCGATGCGTTCGCGGATAAAGGTCAGGATGGCGGTACGACGGGGAGATAAAGGGCTCATGGAGTACATTTGTACTCTTTTGCGGTTTTACTGACAAGAACCGCCAGTCAGCCGAGGTCCCGGCTCGCCAGGAAACCGGCGATGTAATCGATGAAGGCCTGCACCTTGGCCGTCGCCCGCCGGTGGCTGGGATAGACCGCGAGGATGTGCGGGCCGAAGCTGTCCGGATCGATCTCGTAGTCCGCCATCAGCCGCACCAGGCGCCCGTCGGCCAGGTAGGGCGCGGCGCTCCACAGCGGCGTGTGCAACAGCCCGCGGCCAGCCAGGGCATTGGCCAGCAACAGGTCGTAATTGTCACTGCGCAACCGCGGCGCATGGGGTTGCGGCAGGCTCAGGCGCTGGCCGTCCCGTTCGACCCACCAGAACTCGCGGCTGAGCAAGGGGTGGCGATAGAACAGCCACTCGTGCCGGTCGAGGGTCTGCGGGGTGACCGGCACGCCCTTGCGCGCCAGGTAGGCCGGGCTGGCGCACAACGCCAGCCGGTTGCGCCCCACCACCCGGGCGATCAGCCCCGGCAGGTCGTCATGGCCTTCGCGCAGGGCCAGGTCATAGCCGCTTTCCAGCAGGTTGACGAACGCGTCGCACAAATCCACCTGCAGGTTGATCTGCGGGTACTGCTCGAGAAAACCGCCGCACACCTGATCGAGAAAGGCCTGTCCGTAAGCCAGCGGCGCGGTGATTTTCAGGCTGCCGCGCAAGCCATGCTGCAGCTGCTCGATTTCCTCGCCGGCCTCCTCCAGCCGCTGCAACACCTGGCGCGCGGTGTCCAGGTACAGACGCCCCACTTCCGTCAGCAGGATCCGCCGGGTACTGCGCTCGAACAGCCGCGCCCCGAGCTCGGATTCCAGGTGGTTGACCGCCTTGGTCAGGGCCGAGGGGGTCTTGCCCAACTGCTCGGCGGCCCGGCTGAAACTGCCCAGTTGCGCGGTGGCGACGAACATTTTCAATGCACTCAACTTGTCCATGCTTTTTCCATCCAGGCAAAAACGTTTTTCGCTGGCGAGGCGTTCTGCTGCTGATGACGAGCTACTAATCTGGCTATCAAACGCCAATAACAAGGAAATACTCAATGAAAAGATTCATCCCGAATCTGCTGGTCCTTGCCATGAGTTTTGCCTCGATGGAAGCCATGGCCGCCACCGACCTGGTGCTGCTCAACGGCAAGGTGTTCACCGCCGATCGCACCCAGCCCAAGGCCCAGGCCCTGGCGGTGGCCGACGGCAAGGTGCTGCAGGTGGGCAGCGACGCGCAGATCAGGGCGCTGATCGAAACCGGCACCCAGGTCATCGACCTGGGCGGCAAGACCCTGATGCCCGGCCTGATCGACAGCCATTCCCACGCGATCTTCGGCGGCCTGGAAATGACCTCGGCCAATATGCAGGACGAGGTGGTCGACCTCGCTACGCTGGAGAAAAAACTCCGCGCCTGGCGCGACGACGGCAAGGCCAGACATGGCGATGTGCTGAGTGTGGCCGGCATGAGTTCGGCCTACTGGGCCCAGGCCGAAGCCCTGGGCCAGCGCTTCAACGCCGGCGAATGGGCCAGCGTGCCCGTGGTGTTCACCGGCAGCGATCACCATACCGCCTGGGCCAACAACGTCATGCTCGAGCGTGCCGGCATCGATGCCGCCCTACTCAAGCGCCTGCCGGAAGCCGAGCGCGGCACCATCGGCACCCTCGCCAACGGCAACCCCAATGGTTTCCTGGTGGACGCCGGCTGGGACCGGGTCGCCGCGAAAATGCCAGTGCCCAGCCCCGCCGCCATGCTCAACGCCGCGCAATCGGCGGTGCGCTACAACAACAGCCTGGGCATCACCGCCTGGATGGACCCGGCCGCCAACGCCGCCCCCGGCGAGGCGGTCTTCGCCCTCAAGCCCACGGCCAAGACCGTCGGCGTGCTGCCGGCCTACAAGGCCCTGGCCGAGAGCGGCGGCATGAGCGCCCACGTCGCCGCCCTGCTGGTGGCCAACCCGAAAAGCGTCCCCGCCGACCTCGACGTCCTGGAACAGGTACGCCAGCAGTTCCAGGGCATCCCCAACCTGACCCTGCCCGGGGTCAAGATCTTCGCCGACGGGGTGATCGAATACCCGGCCCAGAGCGCGGCGATGCTCGACCCCTACCGCAATTCGCACAAACAGGGTGAACTGCTGATCGACCCGCAGCATTTCGGCGAACTGGTCAGCGCCATCGACCAGCGCGGCTGGCTGGTGCACATCCACGCCATCGGCGACCGCGCGGTGCGCGAATCCCTCAACGGCATCGCCCAGGCGCGCAAGGATCGCCAAAGCGGCATCGCCCACTCCATCACCCACCTGCAGATGGTCAACCCGAAAGAGTTCGCCCGCTTCCAGCCCCTGGGCGTCATCGCTTCCATGCAGCTGCTGTGGGCCAGCGCCGACGACTACACCACCGACATGATCAAACCCTATGTCAGCGCCCTGGCGTTCCGCTACCAGTACCCGGCGCACTCGCTGCTCAAACAGGGCGCGACCCTCGCCGGCGCCAGCGACTGGCCGGTGTCCTCGCCCAATCCGTTCAACGCCATCGCCCAGGCCATCACCCGCCAGGGGCCGCTGGGGGTGCTCAACGCCGATGAGCGCCTGAACCGCGAAACCATGTTCTACGCCTACACCCTCAACGCCGCCCGCGCCCTCGGCCTGGAACGCCAGATCGGCTCGCTGAGCGCCGGCAAGCAGGCAGACTTCATCGTGGTCGACCGCGACGTGTTCAGCGTCGACGAAAAAGCCCTGCATGACACCCAGGTCCTGCAGACCTGGTTCGCCGGCCGCGAGGTCTACAACCGCCCACTCTGACCCGCACCACCGCCCCGCCGCCCCATGGCTTGCCGAGCATGGGGTACGGCGCAGCCTTGCCTGTCATCCGCCCAGAACAATCAAAACAAGAATGGGATGCCCTTCATGAAAGCCTTCACCCTGCTCGCCCTCGGATCCTTGAGCCTGCTGCCCCTGAGCAGCCGGGCCCTGCCCTTGAACGACGACGTTTCCCTGGACATGGAACTGGCCCTGGTCAGCGACTACCGCACCCGCGGCATTTCCCAGACCCGGAACGATCCGGCCGTGCAGGCCGCCATGACCCTGGTGCACAGCAGCGGCCTGTACCTGGGGGCCTGGAGCTCCAACGTCGATTTCGGCGGCGGCCTGAAAACCCGCCAGGAAGTCGATTACTACGCCGGCTGGCTGTGGCACGCCAGCGAGGCGGTGAGCCTCGACCTGGGCTACCTCAAGTACAGCTACCCCAAGGAAAGCCAGTTCAACCAGAGCGAGGTCTACGGGATTCTCACGGCCTATGGCGTGCAGGTGGGGGCTTACTACGCCAACGATGCGCCGGGCGTCGACAGCGAACAGAGCACCCTGTACCGCTACCTCGGCTACGAGACCGAACTGCCTCTGGGCCTGGGGCTGAGGCTGCGCTACGGCGAAATGGACTTCAAGGACCCGCGCCTGGTCTCCGCCTCGGGCCAGGGCGAAGACCGCTACCACGAATGGGAAGCCCGGCTGACCCGGGAAGTGGCCGGGGTGCTGCTGGGCCTGAGCTATATCGATACCGACCTGTCGAAAAGCCAGTGCACCAGCAATTACGGGTTCGACGACCTGTGCGGCGCGACCTGGGTGGTCAGCGCACGCAAGGCCTTCTGAGGCGTTCCTTGCTACCACCTGGCTGACGCCACAGAACCTGTAGGAGCGAGCGGAATGCCTGGCATACCGCGTTATCGTTCATCGCACGCAATCGAGCGTCGACCGGCTGCTCCTACAGACGCTGCGAAGGTTTGGGCCTAACCGCGCTTGAGAATCAGGTCCATGATCCGGTCGGTCTTCAGTGCCTCGGCGGCCAGCGCCGGGTGCTGCGCTTCGCCACGGATATGGGCGTTCATGCCAAGCACGTGGTGCCACTGGATATGCTCAGGGTTGCCGATGATGAGGCTCAACTGTTCATCGGCCTCCAATTGCACCGGATGCTCGTCGAAAACCGAGAACCCGATACGGCCCTGGCTGCCGATGATCTCCACCCGGTCCACCCGCCGGTCCGCGACGAAGTTCCAGGCGCCCGTCCCCAGGGCTCCGCTGGCGAAGCGCCAACTGGCGCTCACCGCGTCTTCGGCGCGGTACAGCCCGGCCTGTCGGGCGGTGAGCCCGACCACCTCGGTGATATCCCCCAGCAGGTACTGGAACAGATCGAGACCGTGGCTGGCCAGGTCGACGAAGTAACCGCCGCCGGCCACCTGAGGGTCGGTGCGCCAGTTGGCGCCGCCGCTGCGGTCGACCTCGGCCGGCGCCTTGGTCAGGGTCCAGCTCAGGTGCCGGACCTCACCGATGCGTCTGTCCCGCAGCCACTGCCGCACCTGCTGGAAACGCGGCAGGGAACGCCGGTAATAAGACACGAACAAATGCAATCCGGCCTGCTGGAATGCCTGCTGCATCTCCAGGCTTTGCGCGACATTCAAGGCCATGGGCTTTTCCACGCAGCAATGCTTGCCGGCGGCGGCCACCAGCAGGCTGTAGTGGTGATGGCTGTCGGGCGGCGTGGCGATGTACACCGCGTCCACCTCGGGGTCGTCGATCAGCGCCTGGGCATCGGTGTAGAAACGTGCGATACCGTGGCGCGCCGCATAGTCCCGCACCGCTTCCAGGCGCCGGCCCATCACCGCCACCAGGGCCGAGCCCGGCGCCTTGCAGAAGGCCGGGCCGCTCTTGCGTTCGGTGACGCTGCCGCAACCGATCATGCCCCAACGCACTGGCTGCATGCTCTCTCCTCCTGGGCCCATTGGCCGGTCAGACCGCTTGCAGCGCGCGCAGGTCGAGGCGACCGTCCAGCAGCGGCGGGCACCAGTAGTAGCCGCCGGTGATCGGCCGGCTCATGCGGTACAGGCCATCGACGATGCCGTCTTCCAGGCCGCTCATGCGCCGCAGCTGGACTTCGAAGGCCTGCAGGCTGTGGCCGAAGGCGAGGAACATCAGGCCGCCCTTGTCGCCTTCGATCCACGGCATCGAGCGGCGCACCATGAAGGCCTCGGGGGTGAAGCTTTCCTGGGCGGTGCGCTTGACGTGGGCCGACTCCGGCGCGTCGTCCAGCTCTTCGTTGTCGCTCAGGCGGCGGCCGATGATGTTGTCGCGCTCCTCCTGATGCATCGCGGCGAAGCCCTTGAAGTCGTGCTGCCACTGCTGGATCGCGGCGAAGCTGCCGCCGCGCAGGCCATCGGCGCCCTCGGCCAGGGCCGCGGCGACCGCCTCGTCATCGTGAGGGTTTTCGGTGCCGTCCTCGTAACCGGTCAGGTCGTGGCCGGTCTTGTGGCGGAAGGCTTCGTTCATCTGCACCAGGCGCAGCGCCGGGGCCAGCGCGGCCTCCAGGGCATCGCTGCGGTGCAGCAGCTCGCCGCGGTCTGCACCATGCAGCCAGACCCACAGCGCGTGCTGGGTCGAAGGGTTGTCGACGCCGACGCCGGTCAGTGCCGGAAAAGCCTTGAGCCCCTGCACCCGAGCGCCCAGGGCCTTGACCAGCGACGCGCCAAAACCTGCTACCGCCGTTTTCCCGTCCACCAGCGCCTGCAAGCGATCGATCGCCGCCGGCAGTGCCTCGACGGATTCGAGGGCGAAAAACAGGTGGCGGGCCTGGGTCGGAACAGGGGTGGCAAGAATGCCCGGCTGGTAGTAACTCATGACGACTCCTCTGAAGAAAGCCCGGAGTTTACCCGGCACGCCGGGGTTTGTGGCGGTTTCGATGACGCCGGGCCGACGCGATGGATCGTCACGCCGTCGCAACGCTCGCGGCTAGGGCTGGCCGCCCTCCTCCCGGTAGGCGCTGGGGCTCAGGCCGGTCCAGCGCTTGAACGCCCGGCGGAAACTGCGCACATCGCTGTAGCCGACCGCCTCGGTGATGCGCTCGATGGACAGCTGCGGGTTGGCCAGCAGGTTCAGGGTGCGGGCCCGGCGTACCTGTTCCAGCAGCGTCTCGAAGGTCAGGTCGTGCTCGCTCAGGCGCCGGCGCAGGGTGCGGCCGCTCATGTTCAGGTCGCCGGCGACCTGGTCGATGTGGCTGCCCTGGGCCAGGTCGCGGGAGATGGCCCGCTCGACCGCCTCGATCAGGTCCAGCTTGCGGTGCACCTGGGCGCTTTCCAGCTCCAGCAGCTGGAGCGCCTGACGCAGGGCCACGGCGTGGTGGTTGGGCAAACGCGTATCGAGCCATTCGCCGGCGATGACCATGCGGTTGTGCAGGCAGCCGAAATGCACCTCGGGCCCCAGCAGGCGCAGGTACTCGTCCCGGTAGGCCGGCGCGGCATGCATGACTTCGACCCGCAGCGGCTTGAAGTCTGCGCCGACCAGGGCCCGGCCATAGACCGGCAGGCTGGCGAAGAACTCTTCGACGGCAAAGATCTGCACGTCGCTCCAGGGCAGCCGGCACTCGGCCTCGACGAAAAATTCGTCGCCCTGCTGGCGGACCGTGCAGGTGACGATGCCGCCCGAGGTGTGCTGGTGGCGGATGCCGATGTCGAAGGCGTCGCGCAGGGTCTTGCACAACGACAGCACATGCCCCAGCAGGCCCAGGGTGCCGAGCACGTTCTGGTGCCCGACCCACAACCCCAGGCCCTGCCCGGGCAAGGCCTTGAGCGCGCGCTGGATCATCGCCACGGCCTGGCGGTAGGAGATGCGTTGCGCGGGGTCCTGCAGGTCATCGAGGGTAAAGCCCAGGCCGCGGCACAGGCTCTGCGGGTCGACGCCATGGCTGCCAGCGACTTCGGCCAGGGTCTGCAACAAAAAGGGGGAAACCAGGGCCAGCTGGTACTGCGGATCGACGGTTTTCATCTGCATGGGCATCGGGTCCCGAGCCGGTTCGGCTGCAATTCTTATTCTGGTTATGCGCCCCGCCCTCCTTGCCGGGGCGAGGCGAGCGCTCGCTCAGCATAGCGTTTTCCGGGCTCGCCCACGGAAGGATGTAACAAGTCATTGCAGGCTGGCCGCGAAAGTCCCCCTCGGTGGCCGCCAATACCCTGCCTGGCCAGGCGTCGAAGGCTTATTCCTATGGGGCGGCCGCAAACCGGCCGCCTGTGCGCCCACTGACAATAATAATGAGCCCGAATATGAATTCGACCCGCACGCTTCTCCCCCGGGGCCTCGCCGCCAGCCTGGCCTGCCTCGCCGCCCTGCCCGCCCTGGCCACCGAATCCGGGGTCGACAATATCGGCCCCGGCACCGACGGTTTTTTCATGCTGCCGCTGGATGTCAACGGCCTGCCGGACCACATGTTCGCCTTCAACCTGTATTACAACCATTACGAGGCGCGGAAGCTGGACATCAGCTCCCTCGGGGGCAAGGTGCCGGACGTGCGGATCGTCTCGGATGCGATCATCCCGCGCCTGGACTACCTGAGCCCGCTGCGGGTGTTCGGCGGCCGCCTGGGCGGCTACGTGGCGCAGCCCTACCTGCGCCAGCAGGTGGGGGTCTTCGGCCTTGAGGACCAGCGCGAAAGCATGGGCGACACCACCGTCGCGCCGATCATCCTGTGGGACCTGGGCAAGAACCTGACCCTGGGCGCCGCCGTGGAGATCACCATTCCCACCGGCAAGTACGACGCCGCGCGCCTGGCCAACACCAGCAACAATTTCTACACCTACAAGCCGCTGGTGTCGGTAACCTGGATGCCGACCCCGCGGACCGAGCTGTCGCTGAAGACCACCTACAGCTTCAACGAGGAAAACCACGCCACCGACTACAGGTCCGGGCAGATTTTCCACTTCGACTATTCCGCCAGCTACAAGGTGACCGACAACCTCAGCCTGGGGGTCAACGGCTATTACCTGAAGCAGACCACCGATGACAAACAGTACGGTCGCACCGTGCAGTTTCTCGGCGAGGACGTGGACGACGGCGTGCGCGGCCAGGTATTCGCCATCGGCCCGGCGCTGTACCTGACCTTCCTCAAGTACGCCAGCGCGGAGATCCGCTGGGCCAAGGAGTTCGACGTGGAGAACCGCCCCGAGGGCGAGATGCTGTGGGCCAAGCTGAGTATTCCGTTCACCCTGTGACGCGGCATGGTTGACGCATTGCGTTATCGTTCATCGCGGGCAAGCCTCGCTCCTACCAGATTACGTTCTTCTGTAGGAGCGAGGCTTGCCCGCGATACACCTTGAGAACGCCGCGAATCCCTAGCTGTACACCGGCCAGCTCTCGACGATCCGCCCGCCGCGCACCGCCAGCAGATCGCCGAACTGCAGCAGCACGGCTTCGCTCTGCATCGGCCGCAGGAACACCTGGTCGTCCGGCCCCAGGCCCACGGCGGGCGAGCCGTTGACCATCTCCTGGTTGGAACTGCGGCCGAACAGCCCGTTGCCTTGCAGCCCCGGGGGCGACTCGAATTCGGCCTGCCAGTTGCCGCCGTAGATGAAAAACGTCTCGCGCTGGTTCGGGTCCCACCAAGAGAACAACTTGGACTTTTCATCCAGCGCCGGGATGCGCACCGGGCCGGTGTTTTTCAGCACCGGCGTGGCGATATAGGCCGCCGGCACATGCTCGCTGAGGGACGGCAGGTCGTAATGGGTCGGCTTGAGCAGCGCCGTGCCCACCGACACTTCGCTGCTCAGTTGTTCCTGCTCGTGCATGCGGTAGCTGGGGCTGCCGGCGGTGTTGAGGGTCAGGCCCGGCTGCCAGAGCGCCGCATGCTGCTGCCGGGTGAAGTCCACCGCACTCTGGTAACGCTGCATGACCTGGGCGAACAGCTCCTGGGGCGAGCCGAGGATGCCCGGCACGCCCATGCCGACGAAGGGGTCGTAGCCCATGAACCCGGCGAACTCCAGGTGCTGGGGATGGGCGGCGATCAGGGTCAGCAGCGGCCCCAGTTCGAGGCTGTCCTTCACCCCGCCGCGATGCAGGCCGACGTCCAGTTCAATATTGATCCGCAGCCGGGTGCCCAGGCCGCGGGCCAGGGCCAGGTATTGCTGCAGGCGTTCGGGGCTGTCGATCAGCCACTGCAACTGCCGGGCCGGGTCGAACGGGCCCTTGTGGCCCTGGTAGAACAGCTCGGCGGAGCGCACCGGCAGCGGCTTGCCCAGCAGGATGTCGGCCTCGGGAAAGCGCTGGGCATCGTGATTGAGGAACGGCTGGTGGAACGACATCAGGCGCTGGGTGCCGGCGCGCTGGCCGATGTACGCCAGCAGCCCCGGCGACGGCAGGGACTTCTCCACCAGCCGCAGTTGCTTGCCGCCGCGCCTGACCGACTGCATCGCCACATCGATGTTGTGATCGAGGCGGTCGAGGTCGATCAACATCACCGGGCGCATCGGGCCATGGGCCTTGAGTTCCTGGTTCAGCGCGCGGAAATAATCGTTGTAGGGCCCGCCCCGGTCGGCGGGCCGCAGCCAGGCGCCCACACCCGCCAGCAAGGCGCCGACGCCCGCGGTGCCGAGCAGGAAGCTGCGTCGATTCATGGTTTTTCTCCTTTCAGGCCACGCCCAGGACGGACGACAGGTGTGCGTTGAGAAACTTGCCGGTGGGGTCCAGGGCCTCGCGCACCCGGGTGAATTCCCGCCAGCGCGGGTACAGCGCCTGCAACTGCCGGGCATTGAGGCTGTGCACCTTGCCCCAGTGCGGGCGGCCGGCGTACTTCCAGAAAATCGGCTCGATGGCGGCGAAGAAGTTGTGGTGGTCCATGGCGTAGTGCTGGTGCACCGAGATCGAACAGCTGTCGCGGCCCTCGAACATGCTCAGGGGAATGTCGTCGGCCTGGACGTAGCGGTACTCGATGGGAAACCAGGTGCGCAGGTCCTTGTCGCGGATCAGCTTGAGGATTTCCCGCAAACACGCCGGGCCGTGCTCGGCCGGCACCGAGTACTCCATTTCGTTGAAGCGCACGCTGCGCACGTTGGCGTAGATCTCGTAGGAGTCGCCGACCCTATCATCGAAACTGGCGAAGTGCCGCAGGCTGTTGAGCAGCGCGCGGCGGGTCTCGGGGAAGTCGCTGACGTATTTGTCGAGGTTCTCGATCAGGCTGACGAACTCGTTGCCGCCCTCCTCGGCCGGGTCCACGGGCGGGGTCGCCGGGTCCTGGGTTTCATTGAGGGCAATCGACAGCGCGTAGTCGGAATGGGTGACCACCAGCATTTCCCAGTGCTGGTTCTCCCGGGTGTTTTTCGCCACGTCTTCGAGCAGTTCCTCGGTCTTGGCGATCCACTGTTTTTCCCGCAGGCGATAGGCCGGACGATTCTGCATCCGCACCCGGGTCGCCACCCCCAGCGCGCCGAGGGACACCCGCGCGGCATTGAAGATGTCGGCATGGCGCTGGCGATCGCAGTCCAGCACCTCGCCGCTGGCGGTCACCAGTTGCAGGCCGCAGACCTGGGCCGAATAGGACTTGAAGCCGACCCCGGTGCCGTGGGTCGAGGTGGAGATGGCCCCGGCCAGGGTCTGGTAGTCGATATCGGCCATGTTGAACAGGGCCTGGCCGACCGCCTTGAGCGGCGCGCCCATGCGCGACATCGGCGTGCCGGCGGCGAACTCGGCTTGCAGGCTCTGGGCATCGTGGCTGAGCAGGCCGCTGAAATAGCTCAGCGACAGCAGCGTGCCGTCGGTGGGCACCAGGGCGCTGAAGGAATGCCCCGAGCCCACTGGACGGATCTTGCCCGGGGCCTGGCGAATCACCTGCACCAGTTCGTCCAGGTCCTTGGGCGCCAGACGCGCCAGGGGCAGGCAGCTTTGCGCGCCGGACCAGTTGCGCCAGGGAATCAGCCGCGGTGCCCGCGCCAGCTCGGCCAGCAGCGGGTTGCTGGCCAGGGCGCTGAAGGTCCCGGCCACCGCGGCCCGTTGCAGCAACTGACGTCGAGTGAGGTGCATGGTCATGCAAATGTCCCTGTGCTGGATTATTGGAGGTCTTGTGCGGACATGAAGCGGATCAGGGCGAGGAACTGCTCCTCGGAACACTGCATGCACAGGCCCATCGGCGGCATGCCGTTGTAGCCGTTGATGCTGTGGTCCAGCAGCGTGTCGGCGCCCTGGGCGATCCGTGGTTGCCAGGCCGGGACATCGCCGGTCAGCGGCGCGCCGGAGGCCGGGTTGGCATGGCATAGCTTGCAACTGCTGTCGTAGATCCGCGCCAGCGCCGGGTCGCCGGGCAGCTGTTGCACGGCAGTGGCCGGCAGCGGCGCGGGCTGGTCGCCGCAGGCAGCCAGCAGCCCGCCGAGCGTCAGCCATAGCGCCGCGCGTGCCAGGCGATACAGGGGAATGGATAAAGGCCGCCGCGAGGCAGTCGTTGCCGGCATGGTGTTCCTCTCGGGTGATGGCCGGGATCGGCACAGCCCCCACACTAAGGCAGGCGCCGCCAGGACCTGAGGGCATTGCGGGTCAGCGAGGGGGGCATCTGCGGCCAGGCCCGTGAATACGAGGCGTTGGCGGAACCGCCGCTGCGCGGCTATCGCGCGCAAGCTGCGCTCCTACAGAAGCCGGTGAATGCCGCCGGAACCGATCCGCCAGCGGCTCAATATCAGTTGCAACAAAGGCTGTTTTTCCAGGGGAAAAAGCGGCTACTCTTGGCCCAAAGAACCACACCATCGCCGCTCTGCTACACGACTTTCCGCCATTTTGGCCCAGCTCTTTGCTAAAGACCCGAGACACCAGGGCGTCTACCCCTTGCAGCAAGCCCCTGGAGACCGGTCTCGCCCGTCAGCGCCGACGCGCCCTCCAACCCGTCGGTGCCTTGCCCATCGCCATTACGGAATAGAGTCATGACCACAGCCCCTTTGTTGAACACGCTGTTCCCCGTCGCCGCCGACATCCCCGAGCACTACCGCCTGGACGGCCAGGTCGAGCAACGCGAGTACCTGGTCGACGGCCAGCTGCGGACCTGGAACGGGCCCCTGGCCCTGGTGCGCAGCCCGGTGTACCTGGCCACCGCCACTGGCGACGAACAGGTGATTCTCGGCAGCACCCCGTTGCTCGACGCCGACACCGCGCTGACCGCTCTGGACGCCGCGGTGCGTGCCTATGACCGTGGCCAGGGCGCCTGGCCGACCATGCGCGTGGCCGAACGCATCCAGCACGTCGAAGCCTTCCTCGGGCGCATGCGCGAACAGCGCTCGGCGGTGGTCAAGCTACTGATGTGGGAAATCGGCAAGAACCTCAAGGACTCGGAAAAAGAGTTCGACCGCACCTGCGACTACATCGTCGACACCATCAACGCCCTCAAGGAACTGGACCGCCGTTCCAGCCGCTTCGAACTGGAACAGGACACCCTCGGCCAGATCCGTCGCGTGCCGCTGGGCGTGGCGCTGTGCATGGGGCCGTACAACTACCCGCTGAACGAGACCTTCACCACCCTGATCCCGGCGCTGATCATGGGCAACACCGTGGTGTTCAAGCCGGCCAAATTCGGCGTGCTGCTGATCCGCCCGCTGCTGGAAGCCTTCCGCGACAGCTTCCCGGCCGGGGTGATCAACGTGATCTACGGCAGCGGCCGGGAAACCGTCAGCGCGCTGATGGCCAGCGGCAAGATCGATATCTTCGCCTTCATCGGCACCAACAAGGCCGCCAGCGACCTGAAGAAACTCCACCCCAAGCCGCACCGCCTGCGCGCCGCCCTGGGCCTGGACGCGAAGAACCCCGGCATCGTCCTGCCGGACGTAGACCTGGATAACGCGGTCAACGAGGCCATCACCGGTTCGCTGTCGTTCAACGGGCAACGCTGCACCGCGCTGAAAATCCTCTTCGTCCACGAAACCGTGGTCGAGCGCTTCATCGAGAAATTCAACGCCAAGCTGCTCGGCCTCAAGCCCGGGATGCCGTGGGAGCCGGGGGTGGCGCTGACGCCGCTGCCGGAGTCGGGCAAGGTCGATTACCTGCACGCCCTGGTGGCCGACGCCGTCGCCAAGGGCGCCAAGGTGGTCAACCCCGGCGGTGGCGAAACCCGGGCGTCGTTCTTCTATCCGGCGGTGCTGTACCCGGTGAACAGCCAGATGCGCGTGTACCAGGAAGAACAGTTCGGGCCGGTGGTGCCGATCGTGCCCTACCGCGACCTGGAAACGGTGATCGACTACGTCCTGGAATCGGACTTCGGCCAGCAACTGAGCATCTTCGGCACCCAGCCGGCCGAGGTCGGACGCCTGGTGGACAGCTTCGCCAACCAGGTCGGGCGGATCAACCTCAACGCCCAGTGCCAGCGCGGCCCGGACACCTACCCGTTCAACGGTCGCAAAAACTCCGCCGAAGGCACGCTGTCGGTGCATGATGCGTTGCGCACCTTCTCGATCCGCACCCTGGTGGCCACCAAGTTCCAGGAGAGCAACAAGGGGTTGATCAGCGACATCATCCGGAACCGGGAGTCGAGCTTCCTGACCACCGATTACATTTTCTAGACCGGGAGAAATCCTCTGGGCCTGCTGAACACCTGGCGCCTGCCACCGCTGTTGCGCCGTTTCCTGCTTCCGGTACTGGATCCGTATCGGCGCTACCGCTACGCCCGGCTGATCCATGCGGTGCGGGTGGCCCTGGGGTTGCTCGCCACCATCGCCCTGACCACCGGCCTCGATCTGCCCCACGGCGAATGGGCGTCGGTGACCATGCTGGTGGTGATCGGCGGCTTGCAGCACCACGGCAATATCGGCAAGAAGGCCGCGGAACGGGCCATCGGCACCCTGATCGGCGCGGGCGTCGGCCTGGTGCTGGTGCTGCAGCAGGCCTACCTGGGCCAGTCCTGGCTGACCTACCTGGGGATGTCGGCGGTCTGCGGCTACTTCTCCTACCACGCCATTGGCAAGGGCGGTTATACCGCCCTGCTGGCGGCGATCACCGTGTTCATCGTCGCCGGCCATGGCGACAACCACGTCAGCGATGGCCTGTGGCGCACGGTGGACATTCTCATCGGCATCGCCCTGGCCCTGGCGTTCTCCTTCGCCATTCCGCTGTACGCGGTGTATTCCTGGCGCTACAACCTGGCCAGCGCCCTGCGCGACTGCGCCACGCTTTACGGACGCATCATCGGTGGCCAGTCGGTGACCGACGACGAGCACCTGAAGCTGCTGGGGCGCCTCAACGGCACCCTGCTGCAACTGCGCTCCCTGATGCCCTCGGTGTCCAAGGAAGTGCGGATTTCCATGACCGAACTGGACGCCATCCAGCGCCATCTGCGCATGTGCTTCAGCACCCTGGAAATCCTCGGCAACACCCGGCCGGACCTCAGCCAGCCCCAGGCCCGCGAGCAACTGCAACAGGCCCTGAAGCACGAACACCGGCTGGTGCGGATCCAACTGGTGGGCATGGCCCGCGCCCTGCAGTCCGGCGCCACCAGGCGCCTGGGGCGGCCGCTGGAAGGCGCCTCGTCCATCGCCCTCGACACCTCGGTCTACACGGCGCTGGACGGCTACCGCCTGCTGACCCGGCAACTGGTGGCCAACCTCAACGAGATGCGCCAGCGCCTGGCGAAAAGCGCCGAGCACTGGAAGATCTGAATGCGCCGCGCCTGCTGCCAGAGCCGCGCCGGCTAGAACAACTCGCTGAACGGAATGAAACGCGCCGGCTCACCGGCCCGCAAGGTGCTGCCCTCGAGGATCTCCACCAGCCCATCGGCCCAGGAAGCGCCCAGCAACACGCCGGAACTCTGGTTTGGATAAAGCACGGCGCGCCCCTCCTCCAGCCTGGCCCGCAGGTATTCGCGGCGGCCTCCGGCTTTCGGCCAGTCGAAACCGACGCTGACCGGGAAGCTCAACGGCGTGACCTCTTCGACGCCCTGGATGCGCAACAGATAAGGCCGAGCCAGCAGGCCGAAAGTCACCAGGGCCGAGGTCGGGTTGCCGGGCAGGCCGATCACCGGCACCGTGCCGAAGCGCCCCACGGTCAACGGCTTGCCGGGTTTTATCGCGAGCTTCCAGAACACTGGGGTGGCGCACTCGCGCAGCACCTGGCCGAGGCAATCGGCGTCACCGGCGGAGACGCCGCCGGTGGTCAAGATCAGGTCCGCGGCGCATTGCAGCTGTTCCAGGCGCAGCCGGGTCTGCTGCGGCTGGTCGGGGAGAATCCCGGCGTCGATCACCTCGCACCCCAGGGCACTCAACCAGTGGCCGAGCAGGGTGCGATTGCTGTTGTAGATGCAGCCAGGCGGCAAGGGCGTGCCCGGCTCGGCCAGTTCGTCGCCCGTGGACAGCAACGCCACCCGTGGCCGCCGCACCAGCGGCAAGTGGGTGCAGCCCTGGGCCGCGGCGATGGCCAGTTCAAAAGGTCCCAGGCGCTTGCCGGCCCGCAGCAGCACTTGCCCGGCGCGGTTCTCCTGGCCTTGCGCGCGGATATTCTGGCCGGCCTTCAGCGGCTGCTTGAAACGGACGCGACCGTCGTCCCGCACCTCGACGTTCTCCTGCATCTCGATGCTGTTGGCGCCCGGGGGCAGCGGCGCGCCGGTGAAAATCCGGGCGCAGGTGCCCGGCAGCAACGGATCGGGGGCCTGTCCGGCAAAAATGCGTTGCGACACCGCCAGCGGCTGCCCGTCCCAGCCATCGAGGTTCAAGGCATAACCGTCCATGGCGCTGTTCGGCCAGGGCGGCAGATCCAGGGTCGCCACCAGGTCGCTGGCCAACACCCGTTGCCGCGCCTCGCCCAGCGCCACCGGCTCGCTGTCCTGCAGGCGTTGCGCCTCGGCCATGGCCAGCAAGCGGGCGCTGGCCTCCTCCACCGGCATCAGCGGCGAGGGGCTCATCCGCGGGTCCCGCAGGCTTGCACCTGCTTGAGGTGCGGCACGAAATTGCACGGCCGGTGGCGGGCATCCAGTTGCTCGGCGAGGATGCCTTCCCACGCCGTCCGGCAAGCGCCCGTGGAGCCGGGCAGGCAGCACACCAGGGTGCCGTTGGACAGCCCGGCCAAGGCCCGGCTCTGCACGGTGGAGGTACCGATATCGAGGATGGAGATCGCCCGGAACAGCTCGCCAAAACCGTCGATCTGCTTGTCCAGCAGGCAGCTCACCGCCTCGGGCGTGCTGTCGCGCCCGGTGAAACCGGTACCGCCGGTAATCAGCACCACCTGGATATTCTCGTCGGCGATCCACAGCGCGACCTGGGCGCGGATCTTGTACAGGTCATCCTTGAGCAGGTTGCGCTCGCTCAAGGTGTGGCCGGCTTCCAGCAGGCGGCTGACGAGCAATTGCCCGGAGGTATCGGTGGCGTATTCGCGGGTGTCGCTGACGGTCAGCACCGCCATATTCAGGGGGACAAACAATGCATCTGATTTCACACTCATGTCTTTCTCCGGCAGGCACTCATAAAAATCATGGCCGGAGGCTAAAGCGCTGAAACCGTCAGTGTCTAATCACTCTGGCCGACCACTTTATCGAGCAAATCTATCAAGGATTCTTTCTCCGGAAAGTGCCGGTTGGCCCTGGTGGAATCCGCGGCTGATAGAGCCTTTTGATTGCCCATTCGATACTTCCGATTGGACTCGCCAGGGCGACAATGAGATCGTCCCGATACCCAACCTGCGTGCCTTGAACAATGCTCCCGACCTGCCCTGCTTCCCCTTCGTCCATCCCTTGCTCGGTATTGCTGCTGGCCGGAGGCCGCGGTGCGCGCATGGGCGGACGGGACAAGGGCCTGCTGCCCTGGCGGGGCAAGCCGCTGATCGCCCATGTGCAGGCGGCGGTCCGGCCCTTCAGCGACGACCTGATCATCTCCTGCAACCGCAACGCCGAGCAGTATCGGGCCTATGCCGACCAGTTGGTCGAGGACTCGCAGAAGGATTTCCCGGGGCCCCTGACGGGCGTCCTCGCCGGCCTGGCGGTGGCGCGGCATCCGTGGCTGCTGGTATTCGCCTGCGACGCGCCGAAAATCGATGGCGCCCTGATCGGCGCCATGCTGGCGGCGCGCCCCGCCCCGGACGCGGTATTGATGGTGCGGCAGGCCGGCCACTGGCAGCCGATGTTCAGCCTGATCCCCAAGGCCTTGCTGGCGAGCCTGCAGCAAGACTGGGACGCCGGCGAACGCAGCCTGCAGCGCGCCTTGTCGAAGTACCGGCCGCAGGCCTTGATCTGCGCGGAGGACGACCCGCGCCTGAGCAACTTCAACACCCCTGAACTACTTTCTTAACAGCGCTTTTCTAACAGCTCCGCGTGCCACCGAACGGGCGCACAGCCCTTTCCTCCAAAGGCCGGTTCGGGATGTGCAGACGCTTCGTGCATCCTGGCCACCGGCCTTACCCCAGACATCAACCCCCTTTCTCAGCAGGTGCCATCGTGGACATCAAACAACTCAAGTTCCTTATCGCCCTGGACCAGACCCGGCACTTCGGCCAGGCCGCCGCGCGCTGCCACATTACCCAGCCGACCCTGTCCATGCGCTTGCGCAACCTGGAGGACGAACTGGACCTGGTGCTGGTCAAGCGCGGCCAGCGCTTCGAAGGTTTCACCGAGGCCGGCGAGCGGGTGCTGGCCTGGGCGCGGACCCTGCTCGCCGCCCATGACGGCCTGTTCGCCGAGGCCGCCGCGTGCCGTGGTCAACTGGTCGGCAGCCTGCGCCTGGGCCTGGTGCCGCTGAGCAGTTTCAACCCGATCGGCTACGTCCAGGGGCTTTCCCGGAGTTTCCCGGAACTCAAGTTCGCCCTGTCGTCCATGAGCTCGGACCAGATCATCGAGGGCCTGGGCAACAACCAGCTGGACCTGGGGGTGTGTTATCTGGACCACGTGAACCCGAACTACTTCGAGTTTTTCGAGATCGGCGAAACCCGCGTCGGCCTGCTGTACGACACCCGCCACTTCCATTTCGAAGGCAGCGAAATGAGCTGGGAAGAAGCCGCCGAGCTGCCCCTGGGGATGATCAGCAACGGCATGCACTACCGCAAATCCATCGACCTGAGTTTCCGCAGCCGCGGCCTCGACCCGCAGCCGATACTCGAAAGCGATTCGACCTATCAGCTGTTCCAGGCGATTCACGAAGGTTTCTGCTGCTCGATCATGCCGCTGTCCAGCACCCTGGAAAACCCGATCGAAAACCTGGCGTTCATCAACCTGCCGGATGCCAGCGTGCTGGCGCCCCTGGGCCTGGTGATGCGCAAGACCGAGCCACGTTCGGCCATCGCCGAAAAGTGCTTTGCCGAAGCCAGGAAACTGTTTGCCGGGCAAGAGCCAACGGCCGACTAAAAGGGGCTGCGCCGCAAGACGCATTCCTGCCCTACCAGCGGCTGGCGGCCAGTCGGTCGCTCTCCCGGCCATCCACCCAACGCTCGCCGGACGACGTCCGTTCGCGCTTCCAGAACGGCGCGCGGGTTTTCAGGTAGTCCATCAGGAAGGCGCAGGCGTCGAAGGCCGCCTGACGGTGCGCGCTGGCGACGCCGACGAACACGATCGGCTCAGCCACCTGCAACAGCCCCACCCGATGCACCACGGTCACCCGTTGCAGCGGCCAGCGCTCATTGGCCTGGTCGACAAGGCGCTGCAAGGAACGCTCGGTCATGCCCGGGTAATGTTCGAGGAACAGGTTGCCCACCTGTTCTCCCAGGTTCAGGTCGCGCACATACCCGACGAAGGTCACTACCGCGCCCACGCCGGGGTCCTCGCCGCGCACCTCGCGGTGCAGCCGATCGAGGTCGAAGGCCTCGGCCTGGACATGCACGGTCATGGCTCAGCCCCCGGTGACTTGCGGAAAAAACGCGATCTCGTCGAAGTCCCCGATGGGCGCGTCGAGGTTGCACAGGTCCTGGTTCAGCGCGCACATCAGGCTGTGTTCGCCAAGCACCGCCTGCCAGGTCTCGCCCCTGGCCATCAGCAACTTCCTGACATCGCCGACGCTGCGCAAGGACCCGTCCAGCGCGATCTTCTCGCCGCCGATACCGAGCTGCTCGCGATAACGGGCAAAGTAGTTGATCAGAATCATGGGGCGACTCCCGCGTCAAAGGTGCCTGATCGTCCGCCCTGTTTCTTCAGCAGTTGGATGCTGTCGATGACCATGCCGCGATCGACCGCCTTGCACATGTCGTAGAGAGTCAGCGCAGCCACACTGGCCGCGGTGAGGGCTTCCAGCTCGACGCCGGTCCGGCCGTTCAGCCGGCAGGTGGCGACGATCCTGACGCTATCGGGCCCGACAGCCTCCAGTTCGAGGTGAATCGAGCTGAGCAGCAACGGGTGGCACAGCGGGATGAGTTCATGGGTTTTCTTCGCCGCCATGATTCCCGCGATGCGCGCGACCGCGAACACGTCGCCCTTGGGGTGGCCGTTGCGCTGGATCAGTTGCAAGGTGGCGGGCCCCATGCGCACCCAGGCCTGGGCCTGGGCTACGCGCTCGGTCGCAGGCTTGTCGCTGACGTCGACCATGTTGGCCCGGCCTTCGGCATCCAGGTGAGTCAAGGTCGTGCAATCGTGGTTCATGTTTATCCTCGCAGCCTGCAGGCTGGGTTGAGTATGCGATGTTGCCCGGGGAACCGGGGCGAACGCGTGGGCGCCGATCAGCTCAGCACGAAGTCCACCGGTTGCAGCACCGGTGGCAGTTGGGTAGCTCCCAGGGCATCCAGCACCTCACGCTCGATGGTGCGTACCAGGGCATCGGTCGGCAGGTCGTTCTCGTCCCGGCCAAAGGGGTCTTCCAGCTCGTCGCCAATGGCATCCAGGCCGAAGAACGTATAACTGACGATGGCCGTGAAGATCGGCGTCAGCCAACCCAGGGGCTCGGCCATCGCAAAGGGCAGCAGGATGCAAAAGATGTAGCTGGTGCGGTGCAGCAACAGCGTGTAGGGAAAGGGCAACGGCGTGCCCTTGATCCGCTCGCAGATGGTTTGGGCATGGGTCAGGCTGCTCAGGTGATTGGCCATCAGCGTGTAGCGCCATTCGCTGATCGCCCCGGATTCGGCCAGGGTCGAACACTGTTGGCCGACGTGGCGCAGGATGCTGTCCGGCACATTGGGCGCCTGGGCCGGCGGCAGCTGGCTCAGCCAGGTGCCCGCCGCGCTCAGCTCGTCTTCCTGGCGCAGCCTGGCGTTGAGGGCATGGGCGAAGCCGCAGAGGTTGCGCAGAATCCGGCTGCGCTGCTGCGGGTCCGCGATCACCTGGGTTTCGCGGATCATCGAGCGGATTTCCGTCACCAGCGTGCCCAAGGCCTTGCGCGCTTCATACCAGCGGTCGTAGCAGGCGTTGTTGCGAAAGCTCATGAAGATCGACAGCGACAGGCCCAACAGGGTGAAAGGCGTGGCGTTGACTCTGGAAAAATAGGCCGGGTACAGGGTCTCGATCAGCACGATCGCCGAGGCCAGGAGGGTCACCAGCAAGCTGCGCAGGGCGATGCGCCTGGCGATCGAGCCCTTGAGGGAAATCAGCACATTGATCAGGTTGGGTTTGGATCTGACGATCATCGCAAGACAGCCTTTTTGCACAGGGAGAAACCGCGCGGGTCAGCCGCCGGTCATGTTCATGAACCGCACCACTTGCACCTCGTCGTTGAGTTCGAAGTTGTGGCGGTACGGCTTGATTTTCATCGCCTCGACTATTGCCCGCTCCAGGCGCTCCGACTCGCCCGGATGGCTGCGCAGCACCTGCTTCAGGTCGACCGCATGCTCGTTGCCCAGACACAGCAGCAGCCGGCCTTCGACGGTCAGCCGCACCCGGTTACAGGTGGCGCAGAAGTTATGGCTGTGGGGCGAGATGAACCCCAGGCGGATATCCGGCGCCTCGGCCAGGCGCCAGTAACGCGACGGCCCCTGGGTCGATTCGGCAGAGTCGATCAGGGTGTAGCGCTCGGCGATGCGCTCGCGGACCTGGGCGCTGGAAAAGAACGCACCGGCACGGCTGTGTTCGCTGATCGTCCCCAGGGGCATCTCTTCGATAAAGGAGATGTCCAGCCCGCGGTCGATGGCAAAGCCCACCAGGTCGTTGATCTCGTGATCGTTGCGCCCTTTCATCACCACGCAGTTGAGCTTGGTGTGCTGGAAACCGGCGGCATTCGCCGCATCGATGCCGGCGATGACCCGGGCCAGGTCGCCGGTGCGGGTCAGCTGGCGAAAGCGCGTGGCATCGAGGCTGTCGATGCTGATGTTCAGGCGCTGGAGCCCGGCCTCGAACAAGGGCGCCGCCAGCTTGCCCAGCTGCGAGCCGTTGGTGGTCATGCACAGCTCGCGCAGCCCCGGCAGCGCGGCGATGCGTCGGCACAGCTCGACGACTCCCGGGCGGATCAAGGGTTCGCCACCGGTCAGGCGGATCTTCCGGGTGCCCAGGGCGACGAAACTTTGCGCCAGCTGATAGAGCTCCTCCAGGGTCAGGATGCGTTGCCGCGGCAGGAACTGCATGTCTTCGGCCATGCAATACACACAGCGAAAGTCGCAGCGATCGGTCACCGACATTCGCAGATAGTCGACTCGCCTGGAAAAACCATCCCGCAGGATTCGATCTGACATTACCGCCTCCACCAACACTTCAGGCGTATCGACCCGAGGGCTGTTATTAAAAGGCCGCCGTTATAGAGGGGCCTTGTTGCGGTAAGACTAAGTTCAATTAAAAGCGCCGTCTAATCGCTATTAACAACCGGATGATCAATAGGATCTATCAAGCAGAAAAACACCTGAACGCACACCACCTTAAACAAATAATCAATTGATTTACTTTAAATTTTTACCTGATAGAGGGTCTCGATCAGCTGGTTATTAATAGCGATTAGACAGGCACTTCACGGCCAACATAGGCTTGCTCCCGTAGTACTTGAGCGGCACCCGTGAAGTGAATGAATACGCATGACTTATAAGCAGCTTCAAATAAATGCGTATTTAACCGCACAACAAAATAGTCATTAACAATGACTTGGCATTAGGCACAGCCTACGTGCGATGTCCTGGAGAAGAACCATGAGCGAAGTTGAACGCTACAAACCGTACAAGGGGGCGGCCGCCGGTTGGGGCGCGCTGATTGCCGTGACCAGGAACTGGCTGGGCAGCGAAAACGCTTTCAAGAATATTCGCACCATGCTCAAGACCAACCAGAACGGCGGTTTCGACTGCCCCGGTTGCGCCTGGGGCGAATCGCCGGAAAACGGCATGGTCAAGTTCTGCGAGAACGGCGCCAAGGCGGTCAACTGGGAAGCCACCGGGCGCCTGGTCAATCCGGCTTTCTTCAATAAATACACGGTGTCGGCGCTGGCGGCGCAAAGCGACTACTGGCTCGAATACCAGGGCCGCCTGACCCACCCCATGCGTTACGACGCCAGCCTGGATCGTTATGTCGAAACCAGCTGGGACGATGCCTTCGCCCTGATCGCCAGGCACCTGAACGGGCTGGAGTCGCCCGACCAGGCCGAGTTCTACACCTCGGGCCGTGCCAGCAACGAGGCCGCTTACCTCTACCAGCTGTTCGTGCGCGCCTACGGCACCAACAACTTCCCCGACTGCTCGAACATGTGCCACGAGGCCAGCGGCCTGGGCATGGACGACAGCGTCGGCGTGGGCAAAGGTACGGTGACCTTCGATGACCTGGAGGAAGCCGACGCCATTTTTGTCATCGGCCAGAACCCCGGCACCAACCATCCGCGAATGCTCGAACCGCTGCGCGAAGCGGTGAAACGTGGCGCCCAGGTGATCTGTTTCAACCCGCTCAAAGAGCGTGGCCTGGAACGCTTCCAGCACCCGCAGCATCCGCTGGAAATGCTCACCAACGGCTCGGAGCCCACCTCCTCCGCCTACTTCCGCCCGGCCCTGGGCGGCGACATGGCGGCCATGCGCGGCATCGCCAAGTTCCTCTGGCAGTGGGAGCGCGAAGCCCTGGCGAACAACGGCGAGGCGGTGTTCGACCGGGCCTTCATCGCCGAACACACTTCAGGCCTGGACACCTACCTGGCCGAGGTCGACGCCACCAGCTGGGAGCACATCCTCGAGCAGTCCGGGCTGTCCCTGGAGGACATCGAACTGGCCGCCCGCATGTACCGCAAGGCCAAACGGGTGATCATGTGCTGGGCCATGGGCGTGACCCAGCACACCCACTCGGTGCTGACCGTGCAGGAAGTGATCAACGTGCAATTGCTACGCGGCAATATCGGGCGCCCGGGCGCCGGGCTGTCGCCGGTGCGCGGCCACAGTAACGTGCAGGGCGACCGCACCATGGGCATCAACGAACTGGCCCCCGCCGAGCTGCTCGATGCCCTGGAAACGCGTTTTGCCTTCAAGGCGCCGCGCAAGCACGGCCACAACACGGTGATGGCGATCGCCGCCATGGAAGAGGGTCGCGCCAAGGTGTTCATCGGCCTGGGGGGCAACTTCGCCCAGGCCACCCCCGACAGCCCGCGCACCCATGCCGCCCTGCGCAACTGCGAACTCACGGTGCACATCTCCACCAAGCTCAACCGCAGCCACCTGGTCACCGGCCGCGAGGCGCTGATCCTGCCGTGCCTGGGGCGTACCGATATCGATATGCAGGCCCAGGGCCCGCAAGGCGTCACCGTGGAAGACACCTTCAGCATGGTGCACATTTCCCACGGCCAGCTGAAACCCAAGTCGCCGCTGATGCGTTCGGAACCGGCGATCATCGCCGGGATCGCCAACGCCACCCTGGGCAGCCACCCCATCGACTGGCTCTGGGTGATCGAGGATTACAGCCGGATCCGCAACCTGATCGCCGACACCATTCCCGGCTTCACCGACTTCAATAAAAAACTGTTGCACCCGGGCGGTTTCCACCTGGGCAACGACGCCGCCCGGCGCATCTGGAAAACCGCCACTGGCAAAGCCCAGTTCACCCCTGGCGTATTGCCGGAGCACCTGGTGAGCCAAGGCGTGCGCGACCTGGAGGTGAAGCCGGAGCTGATCCTGCAGACCATGCGCTCCCACGATCAGTACAACACCACCCTGTATGGCCTGGACGATCGTTATCGCGGGGTCTACGGCATGCGCGACGTGGTGTTCGTCAATGAGCAGGACATTCGCAAGCTGGGCTACGAGCCGGGGCAAAAGGTCGACATGGTCTCGCTGTGGGGCGACGGCCGTGAGCGCCGGGTGAGCGGCTTCACCCTGATCGCCTACGACATTCCAGCCGGCCAGGCTGCTGCCTACTACCCGGAAACCAACCCTCTGGTGCCGCTGGAAAGCTACGGCGACCGTACCTTCACCCCAACCTCGAAGTTCATCGCGATCCGCCTTGAACCGGCGCCAGCCAGCAACCTGATCCAGTCCTCCGTCGATTGAACCTGCCGGGGCGGCACGCGTGTCGCTCCGGCCCTTTCGAAGCCTGCATTGCCGTTGGCCGCGAGCGGTCGGCCTGGCTGTGCGCGCGTATCGAGCCACTTTGAGGGTATCGTCATGTCAAACCTGGAAGCGCTCGACCTGGCGCGAATTCAATTCGCATTCACGGTCTCGTTCCACATCATATTTCCCGCCATCACCATCGGGCTGGCCAGTTTCCTGGCGGTGCTCGAAGGCCTCTGGCTGAAAAGCAATCATTCGGTCTACAAGGACCTGTACCACTTCTGGTCAAAGATCTTTGCCGTCAACTTCGGCATGGGGGTGGTCTCCGGGCTGGTCATGGCCTACGAGTTCGGCACCAACTGGAGCCGCTTCTCGGACTTTGCCGGGAGCATTACCGGGCCCTTGCTGACCTATGAAGTACTGACCGCGTTTTTCCTCGAGGCCGGTTTCCTCGGGGTGATGCTGTTCGGCTGGAACCGGGTCGGCCGTGGGCTGCATTTCTTCTCCACGGTCATGGTCGCCATCGGCACCCTGATCTCGACCTTCTGGATCCTCGCCTCCAACAGTTGGATGCAAACGCCGCAGGGCTTCTCCATCGTCGACGGGCGGATCGTGCCGATGGACTGGTTGGCCATCGTGTTCAACCCGTCGTTCCCGTTCCGCCTGGCGCACATGGCCACCGCCGCGTTCGTCGCCACCGCGTTTTTCGTCGGCGCCTCCGCGGCCTGGCACCTGCTGCGCAAGAACGATACGCCGCAAGTGCGCAAGATGCTGTCGATGGCGATGTGGATGGCCTTGATCGTCGCACCGATCCAGGCGGTGGTCGGGGATGCCCACGGCCTGAACACCCTGGAGCATCAGCCGGCGAAAATCGCCGCCATCGAAGGTCACTGGCAGAACATCGGCAACGAGCCCACGCCGCTGGTGCTGTTCGGCATCCCCGACATGGCCGCCGAGAAGACCGGTTACGCAATCGAAGTGCCTTACCTGGGCAGCCTGATCCTGACCCACAGCCTGGACAAGCAGATCCCGGCGCTCAAGAGCTTCCCGAAAGAGGACCGGCCGAACGCGACCATCATCTTCTTCAGCTTCCGGATCATGGCCGGGCTGGGCATGTTGATGATCCTCACCGGCCTGCTCGGCCTGGCCCTGCGCCGCAACGGCGCGCTGTACCGCAACCGGCCGTTCCTGCGCCTGGTGCTGTGCATGGGCCCGACCGGCCTGATCGCCATGCTGGCCGGCTGGATCACCACCGAGGTCGGCCGCCAGCCGTGGGTGGTGTACGGGCTGCAGCGCACCGCCGACGCGGCATCGAACCACTCGGTCAGCCAATTGAGCATCTCGCTGGCGTTGTTCGTCCTGATCTACTTCTCGGTGTTCACCGTGGGCATCGCCTACATGATGAAGCTGGTCCGCAAAGGCCCGCAGCCCCATCACGATCATCCGCCACAAGGCGGCCCCGGCCAGGACCGCACGCCGCGCCGGCCGCTGTCCGCAGTCCCCGAGACCTTCGCGTCCGGCCACCCCGCCAACTGAACAAGGAGCTTGCCCATGGGTATTCAAGGTATAGATCTGTCGTTGATCTGGGGCGTGATCATCGCCTTCGGGGTGATGATGTACGTCATCATGGATGGCTTCGACCTGGGACTGGGGATCCTCTTCCCGCTCATCCCGGACGCGCAGGAGCGCGATGTGATGATGAACACCGTGGCGCCGGTCTGGGACGGTAACGAAACCTGGCTGATCCTCGGTGGCGCGGCGCTGTACGGGGCTTTCCCGCTGGCTTATTCGGTGATTCTCGAGGCCTTGTACCTACCGTTGATTTTCATGCTGGCCGGGTTGATCTTCCGGGGCGTGGCCTTTGAGTTCCGCTTCAAGGCCAGCCCGGAAAAACGCCACGTCTGGGATATGGCGTTCATCGGCGGCTCGCTGCTGGCGACCTTCTGCCAGGGCATCGTGATCGGCAGCTATATCGCCGGGATCCCGGTGGTCGATCGCCAGTTCGCCGGCGACAACCTCGACTGGCTGGCGCCGTTCCCGCTGTTCTGCGGCCTGGGACTGGTCGTCGCCTACGCGTTGCTGGGCAGCACCTGGCTGCTGGTCAAGACCGAAGGCATGCTGGAATCGCGGATGCGCCACTACACCCGGCCGCTGGCGTTCGTGCTGATGGCGGTGGTCGCGGTGCTCTGCGTGTGGACGCCTGTGCTGCATCCGGAGATCGCCAGCCGCTGGTTCACCCATGCGCATATCGTGGTCTTCGGCGCCCTGGTGGTCCTCGCGCTGCTGGCGCTGTTCGGGCTGCTGCGCACCTTGCGCCAGCATCACTCGCACTGGCCGTTCGTGTTCACCCTGGCGCTGGTGTTCCTCGGCTACATCGGCCTGGCCTTCAGCATCTGGCCGAATATCGTGCCGCCCTCCATCAGCCTGTGGCAGGCCGCATCGCCCCTTTCCAGCCAGCTGTTCATCCTGATCGGCACCCTGTTCATCCTGCCGATCATCCTGATGTACACCTGCTGGAGCTACTACGTGTTCCGCGGCAAAGTGAGGATCGGCGATGGCTACCATTGACGGCGAGACCCTTCGACCCCCTGCCGGGCCGAGCGCCCCCTGGTATCGGCGGCTGGCGTGGCTGGTGGGCATCTGGCTTGGCAGTGTGCTGGCCTTGGGTGCAGTGGCCAGTCTGTTGCGGTGGATGATGCAGATGGCCGGGATGAGCGCTCACTGATCGCTGGCGGCACCGGTGAAGGTCCGGCGCTTTTGGGGCGCCGGCGCCTTTCCCGGTGGGTGGCTTCAATCAGCCGGATGCAACGAGCCCGCGAGGCACTTACCTCGCGGGCTCGTTGCATCCGGGTCAGGGCTGGCGTTCGGCCAGCGCTTCCAGCAGATCGGCCGAAGGCACGAAAAACAGGCCGCCGGTAACCGCCGTGCTGAAATCCAGCAGACGGTCGTAGTTGCCCGCCGGCCGGCCGACAAACATGTTTTCCAGCATCTGCTCGATGGGTTCCGGCGAGCGGGCGTAGCCGATGAAATAGGTACCGAACTCCCCCGCCCCCGGCCGGCCGAACGGCATGTTGTCGCGCAGGATCTTCACCTCTTCGCCGTCCTTGGTAATGGTGGTCAAGGCACTGTGGGAAGAAGTCGGCTTGACCGAATCGTCGAGTTCGATATCGGACAGTTTGGTGCGCCCGATAACACGTTCCTGCGCTTCGACCGACAACTCGTTCCAGGCGTTCATGTTATGCAGGTACTTCTGCACCAGCACATAACTGCCGCCGCTGAAGGCCGGATCCTCATCGCCGATCAGGGTGAATTCGAGCGCCTTGCGCCCGACCGGGTTTTCCGTGCCATCGACAAAACCGATGATGCTGCGCATATCGAAATAGCGGAAACCCTGCACCTCATCGACCACCGAGACCGCATCGCCCAGCGCCGCGATCAGTTGCGTCGCCAGCTCGAAACACAGGTCCATCTGGTCCGCGCGAATGTGCAGCAGGATGTCGCCGGGGGTCGCCACGGCCCGGCGCTCTTGCGGGCCGAACTCGCGAAAGGCGTGCAGGGAAGCCGGGCGCGGACCGCCGAAGAGCCGGTCCCAGGCCGCCGAACCAAAACCGCAGACGCACGACAGATTCCCTGCGGGAACCCGCTTGCCGACCGAACGCGTGAGGCCCGCCACGTCTTCGCACCAGCCTCGCACCTTGGCAGTGGCGTCACTGCCGGGGGCCAGGGTGGCGACGATAAAGATCGCGCTGCTGGTGATCGGGTTGCAGACGGATTGCGGTTCAGGAATATCGTTGGCCATGGGCTGAACTCTCGGTGGAACGGGAAAGACCGGAGAGTAGCAAACAATCGCTGCGATGCCGTTGTGGGGGCGCACAGCTGCAAGCCTCGCGCCCATGAAAAACCACTGAAAAAGGGGCGCCCCATGCGCGCCCCTTCCCTGGATCACCAGGGTCAGTTCAGTGTCGAGCGCACAATCCGCACCGGAACCGATTTGTAGGACGGCGTCCCGCTATCCACATCGATGTAATCCAGCGGTACCAACTGGTTGGCTTCGGGGTAATAGGCCGCGACCGACCCCGGGGAAATCTTGTATTCGATGGCGGTGATTTTCTCGTAGCGCAGTTTCCGGCCCTGGGTGACCGTCTCGATATCCACCAGGTCGCCATGGGCCAGGCCACGGGCATCCAGGTCCGCCTGGCTCATGAACAGCACGTCGCGGCGGCCAAACACCCCGCGATAACGATCGTCCATGGCATAGATGGTGGTGTTGTACTGGTCATGACTGCGAAGGGTGATCAAGCGCAGGACGTCCGCGCCATCGACCACCTTGTCTTCATGCAACCCGGGAAAGACAAAGAACTCGGCCTTGCCCGAGGGGGTCAGCCAGATGCGCTCGGTGGGCGGCAACGGCATGCGGAACCCGCCCGGCACACGGATGCGCTGGTTGAACGCCTCGAAGCCGGGCACCGTTTGCTCGATCAGGTCGCGGATCTTGTCGTAGTCGGCCACCAGCGCCTGCCAGGGCACCTTGGTGTCCGGCAGCGTGGCCTGGGCAATGCCGGCCACTATCGCCGGTTCCGAGCGCAGGAACTCGGAGGCCGGGGCCAGCTTGCCGGCCGACGCGTGGACCATCGACATGGAGTCCTCGACGGTGATCGACTGGCGCATCCCCTCCTGCACATCCAGCTCGGTGCGACCCAGGCAGGGGAACAGATAGGACTCCTTGGCGACCAGCAGATGGGAGCGATTGAGCTTGGTGCCGATATGCACGCTCAGGTCGAGCCTGCCCATGGCCGGAAAACACTGGCCCGGGTCGGGCAAGGCGACGGCGAAGTTGCCCCCCAGGCAAATCAGCGCCCTGGCCGTGCCCGCGATCATGGCCTGCATCGCTTGTACCGAATCGTGGCCGTGGGTCGCTGGTGGCTTGAAGCCGAATACGTTCTCCAGCCTGTCGAGGAAATCCTGCGACGGTTTCTCGGTAATGCCCACCGTCCTGTTGCCCTGGACATTGGAATGGCCGCGCAACGGGCAAATGCCCGCGCCAGGCTTGCCAAAGTTGCCGCGCAACATCAGCAGGTCGCAGATCAGCCGGACATTGGCCGTGCCTTCGTTGTGCTGGGTGATGCCCATGCCGTAGGTGACGATGGTGGCGTTGGATTTCGCATAGGCGGCGGCGACCTTTTCCAGCTCGGCCTGGTGCAGGCCGCTGGCCTGTTCTATATCGGGCCATGCCGTGGCGTGCAGGTCGGCCACCAACTCATCGAAACCCTGGGTGTGCCGGGCGATGAAGTCATGGTCGAGGACTTCGCCCACCGTCTGCTCCAGTTCCAGCAGCGCCTTCATGATTCCCTTGATCGCCGCCGCGTCGCCTCCGGCTTTTACCTGGAAGTAGGACGAGGCGATCCGGGTGGAGCCGTAAGTCGCCATTTCAACCATATTCTGCGGATCGGCAAAACGCTCGAGCGCGCGTTCGCGCAGGGGGTTGAACACCATGATCGGGACCTTGCGCCGCGAGGCTTCATGTAGCGTGCCCATCATGCGCGGGTGGTTGGTGCCGGGGTTGTGACCGATGGAAATGATCAGCTCGCAGGCATCGAAGTCGTCCAGCGACACCGTGCCTTTGCCGATACCGATGGATCGCGGCAACCCGACGCTGGTGGGTTCGTGGCACATGTTGGAACAATCGGGAAAGTTGTTGCTGCCGTATTCCCGGACGAACAGCTGATACAGATACGCCGCCTCATTGGAGGCCCTGCCGGAGGTGTAGAACTCGACCTGCTCCGGTTGCAGCCCACGGAGTATCTCGCCTATCCGGGCAAAGGCCGTCTCCCACTCGACCGCCTGGTAGGTATCGCTGGCACGGTCATAGGCCAAGGGATGGGTGATACGCCCCAGGTCCTCCAGTTCGTAATCGCTGCGGTGCAATAAAGACGCGACGGGATGATTGGCGAAGAAGTCCGGGGTGACCCGCTTGTTGGTCGCCTCCCAGGTCACCGCCTTGGCGCCGTTTTCACAGAACTGGAAGGTGGATTTGTGCTCTTTGTCGGGCCAGGCGCAGCCCGGACAATCGAAGCCGTCCGGCTGGTTGGTACGCATCAGGGTGACGGGAGCCTTGAGCGTATCCATCTGCTCTCGAACCGCCGTCGCGGTGGCCTTGAGCGCCCCCCAGCCACCAGCTGGACCGTCGTAGTTACGAACACCGGGTACTTTACGTCGAGTCGTCATGATCGCTCCCCATACGCCCCACGCCCTGAGGGCGAGAGTCGTCGGCTGCCTAGGATCCGCCGCCATGGCGGCATTCGGTAACGATCTACCGGCCCGTATCGAGGGCGGCAGATGTCACGGCTACACAGCAAAAAAGACGTGCAACCCGGAACCGGGCTTGAGGACTGGAAACCTTTGAATCAACGACGAAGGGTTGCGGTTGAATCTTTCACCGTGAATTAAAACCTTAGTGACGTGCACCCGCCTGTCAAGGCGGCCAACTGCCGGCAAATCCGGCAGTTACTTATCATGCGTATTGATTCGGTGGGCCAGCCGCTCACGTGTACCCAACGTTCATTGCGCCGCCACTCGACGGCGCAGCCCCAGGCTCCAGCCCTGCTGCATGCCGGCCGCCGCCAGCAGGATGGCGATCACGCCGACCCATTGCAGCAGCTCCAGGCGATGGCCGAAGGCGAACCAGTCGACGAAGATCGCCGCGATCGGATAGATGAACGACAGCGCGCCGGTCAGGGCGGTCGGCAGTTTCTGAATCGCCCCGTACAGCAGCACGTACATCACCCCGGTGTGCACGATACCCAAGGTCAGCAGGCTGGCCCAGGCACCGGGGGCTGCCGGCAGCGCCGACAGGTTGGCCCAGGGTGCCAGCAGCAAGACCCCGGTGCAAACCTGGATCAGCGCGATCAGGTGCGGCGGCGTGCCGGTCAGGCGCTTGATCAACAGCGCGGCGAAGGCATACAGCAGGGCCGCGCCCAGCGCCAGGGCGATCCCCTGCAGGTAGTCATTGCCGCTCGCGCCCTGCTCGCCATGGGCACTGACGATCGCCAGCATCCCGGCAAAGGAAATGCTCAGCCAGAACAGTTTCTGCGCGGTGATCTTCTCGCCGAGAAACAGCGCCGCCAGCCCCACCAGCATGAACGGCTGCACGTTGTAGACCGCGGTGCCGATGGCGATCGACGCTCGGGAATAGGAGGCGAACAGCAGCACCCAGTTGCCGACGATGGCGACACCGCTGAGCACAGCGAGAAGGAAGGTGCCGCGGGTCAGGATGCCGGGGCGCAGAAAGCCGAAGCCGGCGCAGATCAGCAGCAGGGTCGCGGCGCCGAACACGCAGCGCCAGAGCACCACATCCAGCACCGGCTGCCCGGACACCAGCACGAACCAGCCAATGGTCCCGGAAATCAGCATGGCGGCGGTCATTTCCAGCGAGCCGCGGCGTAACAATTTGTCCATGATCGTTCTCCTCAACAAGTGGCAAAAGTATGACAATCGGCTCTTGCCCTGCTCAAGGCTCAACAGCAGGCTAAAATCAGCTTGTACCTTTTTTATCAAGGCATTTTTCAGGTTTGACCTAATGAGGCTGAGATGATCGACGAAATTGACCAGGCGCTGATCAGCGCCCTGATGGAAGACTCGCGCCGCTCGCTCAAGGCCCTGGCGCAAATCAGCGGCCTGTCGTCGCCCAGCGTCGCCGAACGCCTGCGGCGCCTGGAGGAACGCGGGGTGCTCAAGGCCTATACCGTCGAGGTCGACCCCAAATTCTTCGGCTATCAGTTGCAGGCCATCGTGCGCATCCGGCCGTTGCCCGGGAAACTGCAGGAAGTCGAGCGCCAGATCCTGGCCATTCCCGAGTTCACCGAATGCGACAAGGTCACGGGCGAGGACTGCTTTATCGCCCGCCTGCATGTGCGCGACATGGAGCAATTGGACAGCCTGCTCGACCATCTCAACAGCTGCGCGGAAACCAACACCGCGATCGTCAAGAAAAGCCCGGTGAAACGGCGGTTGCCGCCGATGGCTTAAACGCTGATTGACCTGCGCCAGACCGGGAAAAAGGTTCTAGACTCCGCCATCATCGACGGAAGGACGCTCGCCATGAAAATCGCTATTTTGTTGCTGCCGGCATTGCTGCTCGCCGGCTGCGGAACCATCGATACGGTATTCAGGGAAGACTCGGTGGCCAGCGAGAAACTCAAGGAGCGAAAATCCTACTGCGGCGGAGTCCCACGCATCTACAGCGGCGTGACCTATGACTTCTGCAGCCTGCACGCCCCCGTTCCGGAAAATGGAAGAACGTCCACCGGCCCGGCCTCGACCTACGGCATGCTGATCGACATTGCCCTTTCAAGCGTGTTCGACACCCTGCTGCTGCCCTATACGATTTATCAGCAACAGACCGACGGCAGCCTGATCATTACCCAATAGCGTCCCGGATGCTCAGATCGCAGACAACAAAAAGCCCGCCGAAGCGGGCTTTTTGTTTCAGGCTGGCGATCAGTCGTCGCGGCCCATGATGCCGAACAGCTGCAACAGGCTGACGAACAGGTTGTAGATCGATACATACAGGCTGATGGTCGCCATGATGTAGTTACGCTCGCCGCCATGAATGATGGCGCTGGTCTGGTACAGGATGCTCACCGAGGAGAACAGCACGAAGCCCGCGCTGATTGCCAGTTGCAGGCCACTGATCTGGAAGAACATGCTGGCCAGCACCGCACCCAGCAGGACGAAGAAACCGGCGGTGATGAAACCGCTGAGGAAACTCATGTCCTTGCGGCTGATCAGCACATAGGCCGACAGGCCGCCAAACACCAGGGCGGTCATGGCGAAGGCCGAGCTGACCACTTCCGCGCCGCCCTGCATGCCCAGGTAGCGGTTGAGGATCGGGCCGAGCAGAAAGCCCATGAAACCGGTCAGGGCGAACGCCGACACCAGGCCCCAGGCCGAATCGCGGAGTTTGTTGGTGAGGAAGAACAGACCGTAGAAACCGATCAGCACCACGAAGATGTTCGGATAGCCGACCCGCATCTGCTGGGCCACGTAGGCGGTCACGCCGCTGAAGGCGAGGGTCAGGGCGAGTAGGCCGTAGGTGTTGCGCAGGACGCGGCTAACTTCTAGCTGCTCGGCCTGCACGCTGTTATTAACTGCGTAATCCTGTTCGCGCATGGCGACACTCCTGTTGGTTTGAAACGTTCAGTGGCAAAGATCATAACAGACGCTCTGCAACACGCTATACACAGAGTTTGACAGTGTGTTTCATTCGGGTATTATGGCGCCCGCAACAAAAACGGAGGTGTGGCCGAGTGGTTTAAGGCAACGGTCTTGAAAACCGTCGACTGTAACAGGTCCATGAGTTCGAATCCCATCGCCTCCGCCATCTTATGTACGACAAAGCCCTGATTATTCAGGGCTTTGTCGTTTCTGGGGTTTGTGCGTCAAGCCTCAGCACGAAAGGTGTTCCATAACTATTATGGACGTGTTCCATAACTAGAGCCGTTTCAACCCCTCCTCCGGCGTCCTGCCGACCGAACACAAACCTTGCGATTTTCTTGTGCTGGTCGTCCAGTTTGTTGCGCCACGATTGGGCGCATCAGCGATAGGTGGCGCGAGTACTGCTACTCTCTCAGCGCATGTCGCAATCCAAGGAAAAGGAAATGAGCGTTGACTGGCACGCCGGGCCTATCACCCGAACTACCCCATTGGACCGGGACTACCGGAATACGCAGAAGGTGCGGCAGTTTCTGCTCAGCGAGTGCGGCACGACATTCAAATTCGACCGTGCCTTCATGACCTGGATCAAGAGCGGCCATCCTGTGACGATGGGCGACGTAGCTGACGAGTGGAACCGAACCCGTCGCTGATCAGAGGAACCTGGAGCGGCATTGCTACCCCGCGCAGCCCCGGGTCTTCATCTACGACTCCCTCGCAGCCTTTACTCTTGTGCTGTTTCTCCTGACTCCATCAATTTCAGCGACTTTAGGGATACTGGGGATCTGCGGAGTTTCAGCTTGTGGTGCCGGTTGCGATCCGCCCTGGCTGCCTTGGTCGGAGTGAGCCGATGCCCTTGCCGGTCGACTCGCAGCTTGTCAGGCCACCGGCAATTCCTGCACTGCCGCAGCAAGCGCGGCAGCTACCCACGCCGTCATGGCGCTTACCGACGTGCTCAAGCGCTGACCAAAGAGCGGGCGACTTGGCAGCGATTGCTGATCAAAGCCATGCCCGCGGACTGACAGGTGAACAATCATTTAACTCACTAAAGCAGTAGCGAGCCGCCCATCCACTAGAAACGATATTAAACGACCTTGGCAGATGCAAACTCGGCAACCCAGGCAGCAACGGCTGCCTCGGGATAGCCTCTGTGGAAATGCCGACGCCATGGATAAGCGCTTTCTCCGGAGCCATCTTTAAGTTTTACTTCTTTCGTATCACATATGAATTTGGCAGGAGCCCCGGCAACTACCGTGTCTGGTGCAACATCTCGGTTAACAGAGCTATGTGCTCCAACCAATGCACCTTCTTTTACCGTTACGCCAGGCAGCACAATAGACATTGTGGCGATGACTACGAAGTTCTCAAGAGTTACGCCTTGCATTACATTGCTTGGAGGGTGCGGGTCATTCGTCAGCACTACATAAGGAAAGATCCAGACGTAGTCCCCAATTGTAGAATGCTGCCCAATATGGACGTTGCTGTGGAATTTTACGAAATTACCTATTTTGCAATGCCCTTGAATATCGCCAAGGGTTCCAATTTGGAAAGATTCACCAGCTTCGGTTCTTTCTCTTACTGTCACCCGATGACCTGTCGCTAGGTTGTCTCCAAAAGCAGATCCGGCGTAGAACACGCTGTGCGATCTGATAATTGATGATTTTCCAATGATTAGTGGCGACCCATCAGACAACGAAGAGGGAATCCCAAGCTCACAATGCGATCCAATAACGGTGTTGTCACCAATAACAACGTTTTCGTGAACGATCGTGAACGCGCCAATACTCACGCCACTTCCAAGCTTTGCTTTGTCGTTGATTACAGCTGTTGGGTGAATCATTCGACCCCTCTGCTTTGGCTACCCAATAAAGCTACGGACTATAAATGATTTTTAGTCGGCGAAGGATTCGGCGCAAAACCTTTTCCAGCACAGGTCAGGCAGCCATCACGTTCGGCAAAGCGATCAAGACAGGCAGGGCTGGTGCGGAAGGTTGCCGATTCAATGTGCGGGCGGACCTGTTCAAAGGTGTTTTGGCCTGTAGAAATCCTGGTCACAGGGATCGAGGTACGAAGGCTGGGTAGACACACTGGATTCAGGTTCCAGCTGGGGAAACAAAAAACCTCACGCAGGGCCGGAATTCTGCTCACGGCAAAACGTTACCATCAACGATGAACAAACTGCTGTTGCATGAAGTCGTTACCCTCTTCGACTAGCCGTGGGTATCTGCTTTCATCGAGCATCTCGCGAAGTCGAAGAGAGTGACTCAGATGCTCGAATGCAATCTGGACTGGTGCGTTATCGAAAAATGACCTGAGGTGGGCGAGGACAAGGTCATAGCGGGAGCTTTCCACGCGCAGGCTCAGAAGCGTCAGGTCTTGCTGGTCAGTGAGATCTCGATACAGGTTAATAGCGAGCACACTGCCACCATCATTTCTAGCATGATAAATATGAACATCGCCGGTACCGTTGTACGCATGAGCGAAGTACAGATTATGGAGTCCAAGAATGTCGGCGGGGATATCAAGGATGGCAAGGACCGCCTGAAGATCGCTATTAGGCGTCTTGCTCTCGCCTATCCAGGTAACGAAGTCGGACATCGATACACAGATGTCGAACTCTTTTGCAGCGTAGATTTTAGGCACGGGAGGTCTCTTCCGCTGAGTGCTTGGGTCGCAAACTCTATCATCAGATTACGCCATCCTTTTGGAGCAGAAGGCAGCGGCACGAGGACAATCCTTTCCACCTTCACCTCACCCGCCTATGCCCAGGCATCACCCGTGCCCACTATAGAAGTGACTCAGCATCATCAGTTCAATCACGGCCACCATTATGCAGAATGCGACAAACCCTCGTGTGAAGACTCTGCGAGGCTTGCCAGGCGACTCGTAGTTGCCTAATGCAGAAAGAAGATCGAAGAAAGACTCTATCAAGTCCATCAGTCCGGCTGACTCACGCGCTTCAATGCAGAACCCTGCGGTTCTCACCAATCCTGATCCGATCCAGCGCCCGGTTTAGCGCGTCCAGAGCATTGAGGAGGGCTTTCGCCTCCGCCTCCCGGCCATCGCCCCAAAGGCGTTCAGCCATCTTGTTCAAGGCCAGGATGGATCGTTCGATATCGGCAGCAGTCGCTGCCTTGGTATCCATCAGTTGTTTCTTTGTCATTCAATAACACTTCCGCTGCGCCTGATGATTGGTGCAAAAACATCGCCTATCAGCACACAAGGCTCCATCAGACCTGAAAGCCGCGAAGCTGGCCCCCATATCCATTCTTCAGTGCGAAATTTAGCACCATTACGAGGAGGAGACCGCCTACTTGAGGCCGACGCTTGTCCCGGCCAACACTCTCACCCCTTTACGAACGTGCTGAACCGGTCGAGCGGCGCAACTCTGCAAAGCAGGCGGCCTTCAAATCACACCCCGGTGCGGACGAATACCAGAGGTCTAGATGTTGCAGCTGTACTGATATTCGAAGGGGAAAAATACCGTATCGACCACCAATGAAAACGGCGCGTCGATTAACAGAAAGGGGATCAGTTTCCCTTTGGAGGTGCCCACCAGCCACCAGTCGAACCGTAATCCGATGTAGGGGCATCGGTGCTTGTCGTAATCCATGCGCATAGCGGTTGCCATACACCCACTTAAGCTGACGATCAGAATCAGCAAGATCGCTTTGCGAACCACGTAACATCCTTATTACTTCTTTGCGCAGACCTGCATAGACGCTGTTGCGTAAAGTGAGTCACTCTCCCCCGCCTGCACTCCCTTCGCCGTCATCGAATGCCATTCACATCCCGTTCCGTGATGGCGTCCCAGGTACTCGTGAACGCCAACCCGACTCATCTACAGGGGGCCACGGTGAGGCAGTCATGCTCGTCCATTGCCCTTTACCCATCCACACACCATCAAGACCAAACCTGTAATCCATAACGCAGGCACGCTGATGGCGAGCCCGCACACAACCAGGGGCAGCCCCGTCAGAAATAGCGGACTTCTGAACGCCTTATCCATAGCCAATCTCCTTTAAGAACGCCTCTCATTGAACCATAAAGCCATCTGGGACAGGCTCCAGATGCAAAGAGCCCAGCGCTATGGCCGGGCTCTGGTTATTTTCTGTATTCCATCATCTTGTCGGCGAGCGTTCTGGCTCTTTCGATCAACAGGTTCTGCCGGTCTTCGTGCGTGGCCCCTCCCACGACGGGTGCCGTCAGATTGCTTTCCGCAATCAACGCGGCGCAGAAGAATTGATCCCAGACGCGTTGCTCCGACACCGGTTTGCTCACAGGGTCGGCGATCATATGCGGCTCCTTTTGACGAGGTAGCCCCACTATTTTACGCCTTAATTACTGACACCCCCTGCCGTAGCGGATAGTCGGCAAACCGCGTGGTGCCAAGACGATGCGCTCCAGCTCCTGTGTCGCTATTTCACGCCCAGATCTTCTGCAAAACGCAGCAGATAGCCATCTGGATCCTGGACCAGGAAATTTCTCTGACCGAATTGCCGGTCATTGCTGCGGTACCAATGCTCTTCGGCCGCTCTCCTGATCCCATGACCGGCCTTCTCGAGCGCGGCCACCAGGGCCAGCGCGTCCGGACACTCGATGGAAAGATTCATGCCTCGGCCATAGGGAGGCTCCAGGGGGCTCACACGCCAGGGCGAATCCTCATGCCAGTCCTGTTCCAGCATGATCTGGCTGTCGCCAAAGGAGAGAAAGGCAAACTTGTCCTCGGGTCGGTCGTACTCGACCCTGAAACCCAGGACATCACAGTAGAAATACAGACTCTGCTTCAGGTCCGAAACGATCAGCTCCGGCACCAGGGCGTTCATCTTGAACATGTTGCGTCCCTTCAGTTTATTTGGCCGGCCAATTTACCCTGATTCCCTGTGGTTGCCAGCTTGTCTGGCCCCTGGCGCGCCCTGTCACTGAACCTTCTGGCCATTACCGATATTCTTGGCTCGCTCGATCCCCCACTCGAACGCATCCTCCATGTCCAGGCCGTCCGGGGCCAGGTCATCGTCCTCGGCGACAACGCTGCCGTCCGGCCTGTAGACCCCGATGGACATCTTCAGGGAGCCATCTCTGAGAATCTCCGCCTTCACCCTGATCCGGCACCCGTTCGACAGCGTTTCGGTGTGGTTCAAATGACGCTCGGTCATGGCCGCATACCTCAGTCAATGAACCCCGAGTAAGGCACAACCTGTGCGTTCGCGCCAGCCTCCCCCAAGCGTTGGAAAAGGCAATAAAAAGCCCCGCAAACAGCGAGGCCAGTCTGCACGGTTACCCACATTCAACCGCTGGATTTCAGCTGCGCCGGGGTCGCCATGACATAGCGCGACATCAGGTAGGCGACCAGGCCGCCCAACGCCGTGCCAGCGGCATCGGCCAGGAACAGCGCCAGCTGGGACGCGGAGCGCTGGTAGACCCGGCACATCTCTACCCAGGCGTTTTCCATGAACCCGGAGGCCCAGTCCCAACCGCTGGGATAGACCATCAGAAAGGCCAGGCCGACGAGGGTGACCCAGGCACACAGCCTGGCATGGGTTTGCGAGAAGACGAACCGGGCAAGCCGGCAGATACCGACAAAGAGCCAGGCCGCCAGCAGGCTTCTCGTGAATTGGTCGAACAGCTCGAAAAAGGCCATGACAACCTGCGCAGAAAATTCGATGGCCGATGATAGCCATTCATGTCGCCATAAAAAACCCGGCGCGGTGGCCGGGTTTTCATGAGTCTGCAACACCTTTATCCGGCAGCGGCCTGGGCTCTTGCCGCGCCCACCTCCCTGGCGCCGGCTGCCGCCTGGACCAAGGCTTCCAACAAGGCCTCGGTGTGGTCGATCGATTCGCGGATCTCGTCGAAGGCGTCCTCCAGGTCACGTACTTTCGCTGTCGCCGAAGAGCCGCACAGGGCTTCCTGGATCTGGAACTCATCCTGCTTGAACTGCAGGACATTGGCTCGCAGGCCTTCGATACGAAGGGACAACTGCGAGAAGTGGTGACGACGACGCTGGAGCATTTCGATTGTCCTTCATGACCCTCTTACCTATTAAGATCGTGACCCGTGGGTGGATGTTCAGCGACTCCAGACCAAAGGTGTGGCAGCGGGTGCCCGGCATTCCTCAAGGCTTGCCACCCAGCGCCACCAGCAAGGCTGCGTCCCGCCCGTAGATATCCGGGGCATAGGACAACTGCCCATGGCTGTCGGCCTGCGCCGTCCAGTACGTGAGCAGGATCGGCACCGGCGTAGCCAGCCTGAACTCATGAGTGAGCCCGGTGCTCAGGAGCTCATCGGTACGCGCCCGCTCCGCCGGGCTCACCAGCAGATCCCGCAGCTGCAACGCATGCTCGACTCGCACGCAGCCCGAGCTGAAGGCCCGTGGTCCCTTGTTGAACAGTGCCTGGCTGGGGGTGTCGTGCAGGTACACCGAGAACGGGTTGGGGAAACGGATTGCCATCTGCCCCAGGGGGTTTCTCGGTCCGGCGTCCTGGCGCAGAAGGATATTGCCGGGGTTGTCCCAGTCGATATCCTCCACCGCCAGGGGATGCCCCTCGCTATCGAGCACCTGCAGGTTCTGCCGGTTCAGGAAGGACTGGTCGCGGCGGATTTCCGGCAGCTTGTCTTCGCGAAAAATGGTCGGCGGTACCGTCCAGGTCGGGTTCAGGGTCAGGCGCGTGACCCGGGATTTCAGCAGCGGCGTCTGACGCTCGGCGCGCCCCACCTGAGTGCGGGTCTGCCAGACCGGCACCCCGCGCTGATAGACGGTCAACTGCGCAGCCGCGAGGTTGACCAGCAGGCTGTCGGGCTCCATGTCCCGGGCCAACCAGCGAAAACGCTCGAGGTTGATGCGCAGTTGTTCACGGCGCATCTGCGGGCTGATGTTCAGCTCATTCAGGGTCCCCGCCCCGAGCACCCCGTCGGCCTGCAGCGAATGGCTCAGCTGGAAGCTCTTCACCGCGCTCACCAGGTCGTTGCGGTACAGGGTGCCGAGGTCGTGGGGGATCGCATTCAGGTAGCCCTCTTCGAACAGCCGCTGCGCCAGCTCCGGCACGCGTGCGTCCTGCATTTGCGGACGCAACAGCGGCCCGCTGGGCAGCGCCTGCCAATGGGGCAGCGCCTGCTGACGCTGCCGGGCGTACAGCTGGCGCAGGTTCTGGTATTGCTCAAGGCTCGGCCGGGCCAGCGCAAAGGCCGCGGCGATGTCCCGCAGGCCCGGCCCGGCGATGGCAAGCACCTGGGCCTGGCGATCCGGCGGCAAGGGCTGGGCATGCCACATCGGCTCGAAACGCTCTTGCGGCAGGCGGCCGTAATGCAGGTCCTGCAAGGCTTGCAGATAATGCTGGCTGAGACTCAGGTCGGCGCACAGCGCATCGCCCGCGGTTACACCAGCCGGTGAGCGGTAGTCGGCCGGGTCCAGGCCATCGTCGGCCAGTTGCTGCAGTTGGGCCTGCAACGCCTGCGAACGTTCGCTGGACGACCAGAGCGGCTGGTTATCCTGCTGCAGGTAAAACGCCTGCAACAGGCTCAGGGCCGGAGCATCCAGGTGCGCGGTCAGGCCCGGGCAGGCAGCGGGCAATCGAGTGAACAGCAGTTGCACGGGGCTTTCCTGATCGACCGGTACCTCCTGGGCGGTCGCGACCAACGGCACAGCGAGCAGGAAAAGGCTCAAGTAACATGCGTGTTTTTTGAACAACTGCTTTACTCCAATCATGGCCATCACGCCGATGGCCAACTTCGGCAGTGCCTGGGAAAAATCGCCAGGTCACCTTTAACCAGAACTGCCAGGAGAGCGACGGGACGTCAGGAGCCAAAGTGACAATGGGGACACTCTAGAATGCTGACCTTTCTGCGCCGACTCTGTCTGGCCATGACTACCCTGGGCGCAATCTGCAGCCCTGCGCTCGCCGCCAATACCCTGTCTCCACAGCTTTACAACAGCCTCGCCCACGCCGCTCCGGAACTCAATCCCCAAGCACTAAAAAGTGCCCTGAGCGCCATGCAGTGCGCGGTCAACAATGGTGCCCGGCAAGCCCGGCACCTGGCGGTGATCGACTATTCGCAACCCTCCACGGCCCGCCGCCTGTGGATCTTCGACCTGAATAAAAGGACGCTGGTGCTGCGCGACCTGGTGGCCCACGGGCAGAAATCCGGGGAGAACTTCGCCACTCAGTTTTCCAATCGCATGGGCAGCTACCAGTCCAGCCTCGGCCTGTTCCGCACCCAGGAAAGTTATGAAGGCAGCCACGGCTACTCGCTGCGCATGGACGGCCTGGAACCGGGCTTCAACGACCAGGCCCGCGACCGGGATATCGTGATTCACGCCGCCGACTATGTGAACCCGCTGTGGAGCCGGCGCCAGGGCCGCATCGGCCGCAGCCTGGGTTGCCCGGCAGTGCGCCCGCAAGTGGCGCGCCAGGTGATCGACCGGCTCAAGGATGGCCAGTTCATGTTTTCCTGGTACCCCGACCAGCGCTGGCTGAAATCGTCGCCCTACCTCAACTGCCAGCCACATCAGGTGGCGGGCATCGTCGCCGCCAACGGCGGCTGATCCGCCACTCGATGCTCAACCGGTGGCCGCGACCACCGCCTGCGGCACTTCGGGCAGCTTGACGAAGACGTTGTACTGCCCCCCTTCCATCGCCTCGAAGGCGATCAGCTTCTCCACCAGCGGCTCGCTCAGGACCTTGCCGGCATTGAGCAGCAGCATGCCGTTGTCGGCGTTCAGGTTGCGCGCCAAGGTCATGCCGGCGGCCAGCTCCCGGGTGCTCAAGACCTTGACCGTCGGATCGTTCAGGGTGACGTCGTTGAGGTAGGTCGCACAGACCCTGACGAAATCCTCCACCAGCTCGGGGTCGTAGAGTTTGCCGGCGTACCTGCGAATGAACAGCAGGGCTTCGTCGCTGTTCATCTGCCGTTCGAGTATCAGCCCGCGCTGCAACTCGATGAAGTCCACCGCCAGCTTGAGCCAGCGCGAACCCAGGGGAATGGCCTCGCCCTTGAGGCGATCGGGAAAGCCGCTGCCGTCCCAGCGCTCCTGGTGATAGCGGATGATGCGTGCCGCGTCCTTCATCGGCTCCAGGGCCATCAGCAGCGACTCGCTCTGTTTCGGGTAGGCCCAGTACAGGTCTAGCTCAGTGTGGTGCAGCAGATCCGCCGGCGCGGTCATCATGCTGTCGGTCCAGCCGAGCTTGCCGATGTTGTACAGCGCGGCGGCCATGGTCATGTCGCGGCTTTCGGCTTCCCCCAGGCCATGGGTTTTGCAGTAGACGCGAATCAGCTCGATGATCTGGCGGTTGGTCTGCTTGGTCTTGGGCAAGCGCAGGTTCGCCAGCAGCGAAAACACCTCGGTACCGATCACATAGCTGCGCTTGAGCTCTTCATACGCCAGGTCGAGCATGTCGGCGGTCTGCTGCAGCTCGGCAGTACGCGCCTCCACGTGCTTTTCCAGGGTCGCGTTGAGTGTCTTCAACTGCTCGTTCTGCTCCCGGGTCAGCGCCTCCAGGCGCTGGCGCTCGCTCTCGGAATGTTGGTAGGCCAGGGCCTGGCGCAGGGTCACCAGCATGTCCTCGTCGTTCCAGGGCTTGCTGATATAACGATGGATCTGCCCTTCGTTGATGGCCTTGGCGATCAAGGTCATGTCGGCGTAGCCGGTGAGCAGAATGCGCAGCGTCGATGGATAACGCTGGTGGATTCGGGCCAGCAAGGTGGCTCCGTCCATGCCGGGCATGCGCGCGTCGCTGATGATCACGTCGACCGGCCGCTGCTCGAGGATGTCCAGGGCCTTGGCGCCGCTGTCGGCCAGCAGGATGTCATAAGGCTGGCTGCGTAACAGCCGGCGCAGGCTACTGAGAATCGATTCCTCGTCGTCGACCAGCAGTACCGTTGCCCGGCTCGGGGCCCCATCCACTGTATGTTCGTCCATGTTCCCCTCTCCCTTTGGCAGCGATCGAACCCGTCCTCCGGGACAGGCTAGATGACCGGCAGCGTTTCGGCATGAATTTGCTACAGACCGGATTCGCGCAAGGACGGGAGCATGACTATGCTCAAACCCACAATGGATCGCATGTCCAAAGTGCCAGGAAGGGAAGCCTGATGAACTCATATGCAAGGTCCCCGCGCCACGCTGGAGCCCGGCGATGATCGCGGCGGCAAGCCGGACTAACCGGCGCATTCTGATCGTCGACGATACCGCGTCGATCCACGAGGATTTCCGCAAGATCCTCGCACCCGCGGATACCCCGCAGGACAGTCTCAGCGACGCCGAAGCCGTGCTGTTCGGCGCCCCTGTGAGTACCTCGCTGGAGCACTTCGTCCTGGACTCGGCGTTCCAGGGCGCGGAAGCCCTGGACAAGGTACAGGCAGCGCTGGACCGGGATGTGCCTTATGCCATGGCGTTCATCGACATGCGCATGCCGCCTGGCTGGGACGGCCTGGAAACCATCGAACGGCTGTGGCAGGTCGACCCCAAACTGCAGATCGCCCTGTGCACGGCCTATTCCGACTACTCCTGGGAAGACATTGTCGAGCGCCTGCAAATGGGCGACCGCCTGTTGATCCTGAAAAAACCCTTCGAGGCCATCGAGATCCGGCAGATGGCCAACGCCCTGACCGCCAAATGGCAGATGACCGAAGACGCGACGCTGAAAATGGAGCAACTGGAGCAAGCGGTCGAGGAGCGCACCCGGGAACTGGCCGATGCCAACATCATCGTACAGAACAGCCCCACCATCCTTTATCGCCTGCGGGGCGAGCCTCCGTTCACGTTGATGTACGTTTCCCACAACATCACCAAGTTCGGCCACGTGGCGGCGCGCCTGGTGGCCTCGGCCGACTGGGCCCGGATACTGATTCACCCCGACGACCAGGCCAAGGTCGAGAGCGCCATGCTCCGGGTCCTGGACCGAGGTGTCGCCGGAGCCTCCATCGAGTTCCGCATGCTCACCGGCGACGGCGCCTTCCGCTGGGTGGAAAACCGCTATATCCCGGTGCGCAACGCCCAGGGCCAACTGGTGGAAATCGAAGGGATCATCCTCGACATCACCGAACGCAAGCTGGCCGAGGAAAAGATCGCCCTGATCGCACGCACCGACAGCCTGACCGGGCTGGCCAACCGGGCGACCCTGGTCGAGCGCCTGCACCAGGCCTTCGCCGCGGCCCGGCGGGGCGCCACGCCCTTCGCGATGTTTTACCTGGACCTGGACCACTTCAAGCGCATCAACGACACCCTCGGCCACCCTATCGGCGACTTGCTGTTACAGGTAGTGGCCCAGCGCATCCGCTCCTGCACCCGGGAAAACGATGTGGTGGCGCGCCTGGGCGGCGACGAATTCGCGATCCTGCAACTGGACGTCGACGAAGCCACGCACTGCGCCGCCCTGGCGACGAAAATCCGCGACACCCTGGTGCTGCCCTATTCCCTGGAAGGCAATACAGTACGTATCTCGGTGAGCATCGGCATCAGCCTCTACAGCACGCAGACCCTGAGCGCCGATAGCCTGATGGCGCAGTCGGACATGGCGCTGTACCGCTCCAAGGACAAGGGCCGCAACCAGTTCCATTTCCACAGCGAGGAAATCAACCGGGAAGTCACGGAACGGGTGACCCTGGCCAACGACCTGAAACTGGCCCTGGAACGCAATGAACTGCACCTGCACTACCTGCCGGAGGTGGATCTGGGCACCGGCAAGATCCTCGGCATGGCGTCCCAGGTCCGCTGGCTCCACCCCCAGCGCGGTTGGCTCGAGGCCGAGGACTTCATGCCCACCGCCGAGAAGACCGGCATCGTCATCGCCCTCGGCCATTGGCTGCTGGATCAGGCCTGCCAACAGATGAGCATCTGGCGCGACCAGAACATGGCGCCGCCGCTGATCGCGATCCACCTGTCCCTGGTCCAGCTCAAGGCCGGCCCGGACCTGATCTACGACGTGCTGCGCACCACCGCGCGCTGGAACCTGTGCCCGTGGGACCTGAGGTTCGACGTCACCGAGGGCACCCTGGCCCAGACCAAGTGGACCCACAACGACATCCTGCCCAGGCTGTGCGAGCTCGGCGTGAAGATCGCCATCGACGACTTCGGCACCGAGTACTCGTCGTTCGACTACCTCAAGACCTACAGGGTCAACCACCTCAAGCTCGCCCAGCGCTTCCTCGACAGCGCCAGCAACGACCCCGAGAACGCCATGACCCTGCGGGCCATCCTCAACTTCGCCCGCGAGGTGGGCATCGGAGTCACCGCCGACGGGGTGGAAACCCAGGAACAGCGCGTCACCCTGATCTCCAGCGGCACGCCATTGGGGCATTCGCCCGGCACGGCGGTCGACGGCGCCCAGGCTGGCGAACTGCTCAAGGCCTGGTCTGCCGCCCAGGGCGACAACGCCCGATCGACGGGCCCAACGCCGGAGGATCTACGGTGAATCCCCTTTCCGTGACGCCCAATCGACGAATCCTGATCATCGACGACACGCCGGCGATCCATCAGGATTTTCGTAAAATTCTCAGCCCCGAGGACGAAGAGCCCCTGGACAGTACCGAGCCCATGCTGTTCGGCACCCACCGAGCCCCCAATCAGCACTTCCAGCTGGACTCCGCCTACCAGGGCGAAGAAGCGGTGGAACTGGTCAAGCGCGCCCAGGCCGAAGGCCGGCCGTATGCCCTGGCCTTTATCGACATGCGCATGCCACCGGGCTGGGACGGCCTGCAGACCATCGAACATCTCTGGAAGACCGACCCCCATTTGCAGGTCGCCTTATGCACCGCGTTCTCCGATTACTCATGGGAGGCCATGGCCGAGCGCATCGAGTTCGGCGATCAGTTGCTGATCCTGAAAAAGCCGTTCGACAGCCTGGAGATCCGCCAGATGGCCAGTGCCCTGACCTGGAAATGGCAGCTGGCGCAGGATGCGGCAAGCAAGATGCGCAACCTGGAACAGGCCATTGAGGAACGGGTTCAGGAACTGCTGAGCGTGTCGCACCTGCTGCATTACGATGTGCTCACGGGGCTGCCCAACAGTACGTTGCTGGGCGATCGCTTGAATCAACATCTGTCCCAGGCCCGTCGGCACGACCGACAGCTGGCGGTGATGTTCATCGGCCTGGACCGTTTCAAACGCATCAACAATGCACTCGGGCACCCGGCGGGAGACGAAATGCTCAAGCTCGTCGCCCACAGCCTGGCGACCACGGTACGCGAGAGCGACTCGGTATTTCGCTACGGTTCGGACGAGTTCGTGGTGCTTCTCGGCGACATCCTGCACCCACAGCAGACCAGGGGAGTGGCGGAAAAACTACTGGCCGCCATCAACACCACCCATTCCGTAGCCGGCCACGACCTGACGGTCACCGCCAGCCTGGGCATCAGCATCTACCCCGACGACGGCTTCGATGCCGTAACGCTGATCAAGAAGGCCGAGACGGCCATGCGCAACATCAAGGATTGCGGCCCCAACGATTTCAGCTTTTTCATCGAGGACATGAACCTGCGCGCCCGCCAGCAGCAGACCCTGGAAACCGGCCTGCGTCTGGCACTGCAACGCGAAGAATTCGTCCTGCACTACCAACCCAAGCTGGAGCTGGCCCGGGGCACGGTGGTCGGCGCCGAAGCGCTGGTGCGCTGGAACCGGCCGGGCCATGGCCAGGTATTGCCCTCGGACTTCATCCCGGTGGCCGAAGACAGCGGGCTGATCGTCGCGCTCAGCCAATGGGTACTCCGTCAAGCCTGCCTGCAATCCCAGGCCTGGCAGGCCCAGGGACTGCCTCCCATCTACATGTCGGTGAATGTGTCGGCCATCGATTTTCGCCAGCGCGACTACGTCGAACGCCTGACCCGCACGCTGAGCGAAACCGGACTCGACCCGAGGCTATTGGAGCTGGAAATCACCGAAAGCGTACTGATGCAGAACGTCGACGCCACCATCGCCACGCTCCGTACGATCAAGCAGTTGGGCGTGCGGCTGGCCATCGACGACTTTGGCACCGGCTACTCGAGCCTGAGCTACCTGCAGAAGTTTCCCGTCGACGTGCTGAAGATCGACCAGTCATTCGTGCGTGACCTGAGTACCGACAACAACGACGCAAAACTGGTCAGTAGCATCATCGAGCTGGGACGCAGCCTGAACCTGAGCATCATCGCCGAAGGTATCGAGACCGCCGAACAACTGGACTTCCTCAAGCGCCACCAATGCGAGGAAGGCCAGGGCTTCTACTTCAGCAAAGCCGTGGAGCCCGAGGCATTCGCCCGTCTCCTGAGCGAGTCCCGGCAATCCCATCCGCCCCATTCATGAGGTTGTGCCTGGTAAGGAAACCCGCCATGTCGCCGTCACTCGCCTTGCTTCTTTCGGCTGGCCTGCTGTTTGCTCCAGGTGCCGGGGCCGCGCCCCTGGAAGGCCCGCTCACACCCCTGCCCGCGGCGCCGGCGCTGGACAGCAAACGGGTGGAACTGGGGCGCCGGTTATTCAACGACCCGCGTTTGTCGGTGAACAACAGCCTGTCGTGCGCCAGTTGCCATCACCTCGACCAGGGCGGTGCCGATACCCTGCCCCACTCCCCGGGCCTCGATGGCAAGCCCCTGGCGGTCAACACCCCGAGCGTGTTCAACGCCAGCCTGAACTTTCATCAGTTCTGGGACGGCCGGGCCGAAACCCTGGAAGACCAGGTGCACGCCGTGGTGCAGAGCCCCACGGAAATGGGCAGCGACTGGCAAGTCGTGGTCCAGCGCATCGCCAACGACCCGGACTACCGCTCGGCGTTCGCCGCCGCCTACCCCGACGCCGTGACCCAGGCCAATATCCAGCACGCCCTGGCCGACTACGAACGCACCCTGCTCAGCGCCAACTCGCGCTTCGACCAGTACCTGGCGGGCAACACCGAGATCCTCGACATCGAGGAAAAATACGGTTACCAGCGCTTCCAGGAATACGGCTGCATCGCCTGTCACCAGGGGGTGAACATCGGCGGCAACATGTTCCAGAAGTTCGGCGTGCTCGGCGACTACTTCAAGGCTCGGGGCAACCCCACCGAGGCCGATCTGGGGCGCTTCAACGTCACGGGCGAAGAAGACGACCGCTATGTGTTCAAGGTGCCGAGCCTGCGCAACGTCGCGGTCACCGCGCCGTATTTCCACGATGGCTCGCAAGCGACCCTCGAAGGCGCCGTCGCGGTGATGTTCAAGTACCAGTTGGGGCGTACGCCGTCCGAGGAAGACAAACGCCTGATCGTCAAATTCCTCAAGACCCTGACCGGTGAATGGGAAGACAAGCCCCTATGAACGTATCCCGTCGCGTAAGCATCCTGCTGCTGGCCACCCTCGCCGTGCTGCTGGCTTCCGTACTGCTGTTCCTCTACCTCAAGTCCAGGTCCGACCAGACCCTGAGCTACACCGAATCCCGTGACCTGATCCGCCAGATCAAGCAGCAGGACTCACAGTGGGAGAACGAAGTGCTCAAGGCCAGGGTGGCCATCACCCACAACTACGACCCCCTGGTTTCGCCGCTGAGCGAGATGACACGGCTGTGGCTGGAGTTCGACACGATGGAAGCGCAGAAGCAGCGTGATGACACACCGATGTGGCGCAACGCCCATGACGGTTATCTGAATGCGATGAAGGAAAAAACCCGGCTGGTGGAACAGTTCAAGTCGCACAACTCGGTGTTGCGCAACTCCCTGGCCTTCCTGCCGACCGCCGAGGACGACATCCAGCAGCAACTGGCGCAACTGCCCGACACCGACAAACTGCAACTGCAGAACATCGCCACCGAGACCTACGACCTGTTGCTCAGCAGCCTGGAGTTCGCCCAGGTCACCTCCGACGACAAGGCAGCGGACATTCTGGTGGGTCTGAACAAACTGGGCGTCAACAAGGAGCGCCTGCCCGTGGCGTTCCATGACCTGATCGATACCCTCAGCAGTCACGTCGAGCTGATCCTGCGCGAGCAACCCACGGTCAATCACCTGCTCGAAGAAATAGAAATGGTACCGGTCGACGAGCGCCTGGACGACATCACCGTCCTGCTCAACCGCGACCAGCAGCAGGCCGAAGCCATCGGCCAGCGCTACCATTTCTACCTGCTGTTGTTCTCCGCGCTGCTGGTGCTGCTGCTGATCTGGCTGGGCGTGCGGCTGATCCGCAGCTTTGCCGAGATCAGCCAGATGAACCGCGCCCTGGTGGCCGCCAACGACGAACTCGAGCAGCGGGTCGAAGAACGCACACGCCAGCTCAAGGATACCCAGAGCGAGCTGCTCGCTACCGCCCGCCAGGCCGGCATGGCGGAGATCGCCACCAACGTCCTGCACAACGTCGGCAACGTACTCAACAGCGTGAACATTTCCGCCGACCTGGTCAGCCGCAAATTGCGCAACAGCAAGGCCCAGGGACTGGGCAAGGCGATGCAGCTGATCAACGGGCGCCAGCAGGACCTGGGGCTTTTTTTCACCGAGGACGAAAAAGGCAAATTGCTGCCTGGCTACCTGAACCAGCTGGTGGAGGCCATCGACCTGGAACAGCAGGGCATGGCCGAGGAGCTGACCCAACTGAGCAAAAGCGTCGACCATATCAAGGACATAGTCGCCACCCAGCAATCCTATGCCGGCGCCAGCAGCCTGCTGGAGCCGCTGTCGATCAGCGAGCTGCTCGAGGACGCGCTGCGCATGAACTCGGGCGCTCTCACCCGCCACCACGTGAGCGTGCGCAAGGAGTACGCCGATGTGCCCCGGATCATGGGGGACAAGCACCGCCTGCTGCTGATCCTGATCAACCTGATCAGCAACGCCAAGTACGCCATGTCCGACCCGTCCAACCAGCAACGCAACATGACCCTGGCGGCAGCCGTCATCGACGATGAAACCCTGCAGATCAGCGTGCGCGACGAAGGCGAAGGCATCGCCCCGGAAAACATGACCCGCATCTTTGCCCACGGTTTCACTACCCGCAAGGAAGGCCACGGCTTCGGCTTGCACAGCTGCGCGCTGGCAGCCATGGAGATGAACGGCCACCTGACGGCCCACAGCGATGGCCCGGGCAAAGGCGCGTTGTTCGTCCTGCAGATTCCCCTGATACTCGCCGAAGGTGAGCCATGCACAACCCGACAAACCGGCGCGTCCTGCTGATCGACGACACCCCGGCGATCCACGACGACTTCCGCAAGATCCTCACCCCCAAGACCGGCGACAGCGCCGACCTCGATGCCATGGAAAACGCATTGTTCGGCAGCGCGCCGAAAGCCGCCGCCACGGTGTTCGAGCTGGATTCGGCCTACGGTGGCCAGGAAGGCCTGGACAAGCTACTGGACGCGGCGAGCAAGGGCCGGCCCTACGCCCTGGCCTTCGTCGACATGCGTATGCCCGACGGTTGGGACGGTGCCCAAACCATAGAAGAGCTGTGGAGGCACGACCCGCTGCTGCAGGTGGTGGTGTGCACGGCCTACTCCGACTACTCCTGGGACGAGTTGCTCGAACGCCTGGACGGTCATGATCGCCTGCTGATTCTGAAAAAGCCCTTCGACAATATCGAAGTCCAGCAAATGGCCAACACCCTCACCACCAAGTGGGAAATGACCTTGCGCGCGCAGTTGCAGATGAGCCAGCTGGAAGAACGGGTGGAACAGCGCACCCTGGCACTCACCCAGGCCAGCACCGCGCTGCAACGGGAAATCGACGAGCGCAAGCTGCTGGAAAGCCAGCTGGTGCAGTCAGAAAAGCTCGCGTCCCTGGGCCAACTGGCCGCCGGGGTCGCCCATGAAATCAACAACCCGATCGGTTTCATCTCCTCCAACCTCGGCGCCCTGGACAACTACTTCAAGCGCCTGCAGGAGATGCTCGAGGCCTATGGCAACGCCGAAGCCGATATCGCCGCCAATGGGCGCCGCGAGCAGCTGCAACAGCTGCGCACCACCATCGAGCTGGACTACCTGCTGGAAGACATCCCCCTGCTGATCAAGGAGTCCAAGGACGGCATCGGCCGGGTCAGCCAGATCGTCAAGGACCTCAAGGAATTTTCCCGGGTCGACTCGACCCAGGAATGGCAGTGGGCCAACCTGCAACAGGGCATCGATTCGACCCTGAACATCGTCGCCGCCGAGATCAAGTACAAGGCCGACGTGATCAAGGAGTACAGCGAGTTGCCGGAGGTCGAGTGCCTGCCGTCGCAGATCAATCAGGTGGTGATGAACCTGATCGTCAACGCCGCCCAGGCCATGGGCAGCGAACGGGGCACCATCACCCTGCGCGACGGTACCGATGGCGAGCATGTCTGGATCGAAGTCGCCGACACCGGCTCGGGCATCCCGCCGGACAGCCTGCAGAAAATCTTCGACCCGTTCTTCACCACCAAACCCGTGGGCCAGGGCACCGGGCTCGGGCTGTCACTGTCCTACGGCATCGTGAAGAAACACCACGGCGACATCTCGGTGCGCAGCGAGGTCGGCGTCGGCACCACCTTCCGCGTCGAGCTGCCGGTGCACCAAAGTAGAAAAACCGGCTAACCCCCCACACCGCTTCCGCCCAGGGTATGCCGCATTCTCGATGGCACCACGGCCTCCGTAGGAGCCAGGCTTGGCGGCGATCCAGGCAACGCGGTGGGTCAGGCACACCGCCATCGCGGGCAAGCCTCGCTCCTACAGAACGGCATGCTGTGTGCCCAATCTCTTGTATGATGCCGCGCTTCAAGAATGGGTCGCGGGTTTCGTCTTGCCAATGACCGTCGGAGCAAATCCGGCCGGACACCTTCAGGGCACACAGCGCTTTCCCGTCTTACACAGCACGCTCTTTCCCCAGCACCAGCCCCTCGTGCCTGACCCGGGATCGCAGTCGTCGAGGAGCTTTTCATGAATACGCCTTACCGGGCTTCCCACCAGGGACTGCCCGCCCCGCGGTTTGCACGCAATCTGCTGGGCCTGCTGCTGGCCGGAGCCACGCCAGCGACCCAGGCCGCCGAAACCCTGCTGCCAGCCCTCACCGTGAGTGGCGAAGACCACTCCGGCTATCGGGCCGACAGTGCCGCGGTCGGTGGTTTCGAGGCCGCGCCCCTGCTCGATACGCCCGCCTCGATCGCGGTGATCAACGAGGCCCTGATCAAGGATCAGCAGGCCCGCCTGCTCAGCGAGGTGCTGAAGAACGACGCCTCGGTGGGTGAAAGCTATGCGCCCGTCGGCTACTACGAGAACTTCATGGTCCGCGGCTTCTCGCTGAACGCCGCCAACAGCTACCGGATCAACGGCCACAGCATCACCGGCGAGCAGAATGTCGGCCTGGAAAACAAGCAGCAGGTGGAACTGCTCAAGGGGCTTTCCGGCCTGCAGAGCGGCATCAGCGAGCCCGGCGGGCTGGTCAACTACGTGACCAAGCGCCCCACCGATGTGCGTTCGGTCACGGTATCCACCGACGATCGCGGCAGCGGCTACCTGGCCACCGACGTCGGCGGCTGGTTCGGCAACGAGCAACAGTTCGGGTTGCGCGCCAACCTGGCCCATGAGGACATCCACTCCTACGTCGAGCACACCAATGGCCAGCGCGACTTTGCGTCCCTGGCCTTCGACTGGAACATCAGCCCCGACGCCCTGCTGCAACTGGACGTCGAGTACCAGACCAGGGAGCAGCGCTCGGCCCCGGGCTATCAACTGCTCGGCGGCACCGACCTGCCGCACCACGCCTCGCCGAAAAAACTGCTGGCGCACCAGAGCGGCTCGAAGCCGGTCAGCAGCGACGCACTGAACCTCAGCGGCAACTTCGAATACCGCTTCAACGATCAGTGGAAAGGCAACCTCAGCGCCTCCCGCAGCCGGGTGGTGATCGACGATTACAGCTCGTTCGCCTGGGGCTGCTACGGCGCCGCCAGTTGCGCCGGCGTGGCTGTGCCCAATCACTTCAGCCCCGAGGGCGACTACGACCTCTACGACTTCCGCAGCCCGGACGACACTCGGCGCAACGACGAGCTACAAGCCGTCCTCAGCGGCAGCTTCGATGCTGGCGGGCTGGGGCACGAACTCAGTGTCGGCACCAGTGCCTTGCGCCGCGTGATCGACAAACGCGATGCCATCAACCAGATGATCGGCAGTGCCAATATCAACAGCGAACCAGAGGATTTCCCCCGCTACGACGGACCGCTCAACAATTCCTACCGCCACCTGGACAGCCGCCAGTACGGGCTGTTCTTCAATGACCGGATCAGCTTCAACGAACAATGGCAGACCGTGCTCGGCGGCCGCGAGGTACGCCTGGATGAAAAGACCTTCGACAGCCAGGGCGACACTAGTCGGCATACCCAGCGTTATGTGTTCCTGCCCCAGGCCGCGCTGATCTACAAGCCGATGGAAAACCTGGCGCTGTACACCCGCTACAGCAAAGGCCTGTCCCTGGGCGGCGAAGCGCCGTGGTTCGCCAGCAACGCCTTTGAGATCCTCGCGCCCAGCGTGTCGCGACAGATCGAGGCCGGCATCAAGTACGATTGGCAACGCATCAGCCTGGCGGCGGCGCTGTTCCAGATCCGCCAGGCCTACCAGTATTCCCGGCCGAACGACGACGGCAGCTTCACCTTCACCCAGCAAGGCGAACAGAAGAACACCGGGCTGGAACTCTCGGCCAATGGCTGGGCCACGCAGCGTCTGCAGGTCTCGGCCAGTGTCGCGGCGATCCGCGCGCGGGTCAGCGGCAGCGACACCCCGGCGTACGAGGGCCACCAGGCGCTCAACGTGCCGACCCTGCGCGCCAGCCTCTACGGCGACTATGCCCTGCCCTGGCTAGACGGCCTGGCACTGCTCGGCGGGGTGCAGTACAGCGGCAGCAAGTACGCCAATCACCAGGGCGAGGTGCGGACCGGCAGCTACGCCGTGTTCAACATCGGCAGCCGCTACAGCACCCGCATCGACGGTTATGACACCGTGTTCCGGCTGACCGTGGACAACCTGTTCGACAAGCGCTACTGGCGCGACGCCGGGGACTACATGGGCGATGGCTACCTGTTCCAGGGCCCGCCCCTGACCGCGCGCCTGAGCGCCTCGATCAACTTCTGATCGGGGCCCAGGCCCGGCATTGCCATTGCCCTTCACCAACAAAAACGCCGCTCCAGGGAGCGGCGTTTTTTTTAACCAGGAGCAAAGCTCCAGGCATGGGCTACGCCAATCTGGCGCGGCCGGGTGTTACAGGGCCATGTCAGTCGACGCGTTGCTCGCGGGCGCCTTTGGCTTTTCAGCCGCAGGTTGCTGCGGTGCGGCAACAGTGCCGATGGCTGGCGGAGGCGTCAGTTGCAGGACTTCGGCGGTGTAGGCCCACTCTTTGGCCACACGCTCAGGGCTGCCGTTGAGCTGGGTACCGTAGCTCGGCACGATCTGGTGCAGTTTTTCCTGCCAGGCCGGGGTCGCTACCTTGTCCTTGAAGACCTTCTCCAGCACGGTCAGCATGATCGGCGCGGCGGTCGAGGCGCCTGGCGAAGCACCCAGCAGGCCGGCGATGCTGCCGTCCTTGGCGCTGACGATCTCGGTGCCCAGTTTCAGCACGCCACCCAGCTCTGCATCACGCTTGATGATCTGCACGCGCTGGCCGGCCTGCCACAGACGCCAGTCTTCAGCCTTGGAGTTGGGGAAGTACTCTTTCAGGGCGTTCAGGCGATCTTCATCCGACAGCATCAGTTGGCCGGCGAGGTACTCGACCAGCGGGTACTCCTTGATGCCGACCTTAGTCATAGGCCAGATGTTGTGCGTGGTGGTAGTGGTCAGCAGGTCGAGGTACGAACCTTCCTTGAGGAACTTGGTGGAGAAGGTCGCGAACGGGCCAAACAGGATGACGCGCTTGCCGTCCAGCACGCGGGTGTCCAGGTGCGGTACCGACATCGGCGGAGCGCCGACCGACGCCTTGCCGTAGGCCTTCGCCAGGTGCTGCTCGGCGATCGTTGGGTTCTCGGTCACCAGGAACGAGCCGCCCACAGGGAAACCGGCATATTCCTGGGCCTCAGGGATGCCCGACTTCTGCAGCAGGTGCAGGGCACCGCCGCCGGCGCCGATGAACACGAACTTGGCGTCGGTCTGGGTTTCGGTACCGTCTTTCAGGTTCTTGTACACCACGCGCCAGGAGCCATCTTCGTTACGCGTGATGTCTTCCACTTCGCTCGACAGCTTGAGCGAGAAGTTCGGCTGGGCTTTCAGGTGGCCGACGAACTGGCGGGTGATCTCGCCGAAGTTCACGTCGGTGCCGATCGGCGACCAGGTGGCGGCGATCTTCTGCTTCGGATCGCGCCCTTCCATCATCAGCGGGACCCACTTCTTGATCTGCTCCGGGTCTTCGGAGTACTGCATGCCGGCGAACAGCGGGCTCGCCTGCAGCGCTTCGTAGCGCTTCTTCAGGAACTTGATGTTGTCATCGCCCCACACGAAGCTCATGTGCGGAGTGGAGTTGATGAACGAACGCGGGTTCTTCAGGACATCGTTCTTGACTTGCCACGACCAGAACTGGCGGGAAATCTGGAACGATTCGTTGATCTCGATCGCCTTGGCAATCGAGACCTTGCCGTCCTTGTCTTCGGGGGTGTAGTTCAGTTCCGCCAGGGCGGAGTGACCGGTACCGGCGTTGTTCCAGCCGTTCGAGCTTTCTTCGGCAACGCCGTCGAGGCGCTCGACCATCTCCATCGACCAGCCCGGCTCCAGCTCATTGAGCCAGATACCCAGGGTCGAACTCATGATGCCGCCGCCGATGAGCAGCACATCCACTTTCTTGGTCTCGGCGGCGTACGCGGAGCTGAACCCCACCGTCATCGCCAAGCCCAGCAGGGCCGTGTTCACTTTCTTCAACATACAGTAGTTCCTACGATAGAACGTCATCCGCACCCCCGCTCTCGCTCATGAGTCGCCCCGGCACCGCCATGGGCTCCTGCACTCGGAAGAACTAGAGGGTGGACACACAAGGCCGACAGACACTATCGACCTCAGTTTATATGTCGCTCCTGCGCTGACTTCTTATTCGTGTTGGCTTCAGCTACTTGAGTGACACTATTTTGTTGGGACGCCCTCGGACAGCATCAAGCGATGGTCCGACGCGCCCACTAAAACCACATTCCCACAGAGAGACAAGTCGGGTGTAACCAAAGGAGTGATGAACAACACCCGGTATCACGATCGGCCCGTGGCCAACGCCCTCGCCCATCGCCTGACAGCGGCAAGGGGTAGCGCACACAGGGATCGCCCCCAACCCTGGCAGCCCTCCTGGTGAAGACAAAATGGCCAGCATGGGTGGTGGCTAACGCGCCATTGTCTACTGGACGGATAAGGCCGTCAAAAAAACTGTCAGATTTGTCCTGTTTTTATGCAGAAAAGTATCTTGATGATTCAAGAGGTTTCCTGAATCTGGCCGGTGCCAGACACCGTCAGCCAATGATCGGGCATAAAAAAGCCCTGAGCGTTCAGGGCTTTTCTAGTTGGGACGATAAAGCGCTCAGCGGCGAAGGGCTGGTCTACAGGCAGTCCTGCACCGCCTTTTTCAAGGTGCCGGACTTAGCCCAGGGCGTTCCCTGGTAGAGCGAGACCAGGCTGCCGTTTTTCGATTTCACCACTTCAACGATTTCGTCCGACGCCAGGATGCCAGGAGCGGTGATCCGATAGCCATTGGAGATATCGGTCTGAGTCGTCCTGGACGTCTCCCGCTGCCAGACTGGAAACACACACTGGGCATAGTCTTTTGGCGTCTTGCCTGTCAGTTCACTGACGTTCGGCTTGCCCGGCGCCAGCGCCGTGGGCAACGAACAACCGGCCAGCAACCCCATCAACGACGCCCCAAGCCAAACTCGCATAGATCTTCCTCATCCCTAAAAAATCGAGAAATGTATCATTTACCTGCTCCGGGCGTTAGAGGCGCACCTCTTGAACCGCGCCGGGCAGTATCCCCACCCCGCGATCATCGCCGCGTCGCTGTCAAAAAAGCGTTAACCCCGCGCCATCCCGATCAGGCCGGGCAGCTTTCCCGATGCCGTCGATTGGCGGAAAACGCCCGCTGCCTGGGCGCTACAGGAAACCTGCAGATGCTGGCAAAGGCCGCCGACACGCCAGGAAAAGCATGATCGGCCGCACCGTTCGGATGAGTGGCTGAAGCCAGCCTGCCCTTTTGGGAATATCGTGGATCGCCATCACCCTACAGCTTTAAGGAAGCGGTGATGGCCAGGATCAAGCACTTCGAAATTCGTTACTGCTTTGCCGGCACGCAACGGGCCTTCACTTATCAGGGCACCCGTTTGAGCGACAGCGACACCTGGTACCTGGCCTTCCTGCACTCCGGATGCCAGATCACCCATGACACTCCCTGCGGCGGCACCTACCGCACCATGCAGACCTTCGCCGAACGCAGCGGCATCAGCCTGGCGAACTGGAGAGAATTGCCAGAAAAGGCCTGACCGCCCGCATGCGTCCCATGATCAAACGGCGCAACGCCTAGAAAGTGCCGGCGAAGGCCCGTCGTCCTGCCCTGATCTCCGTCCGCAACTCGGCGACGAAATTGGCCGCCGCCCGGACACTGGTCAGACCTTCGGTCGAGACACCCGTCAGCAACAGTTCGACCCGCCCGCTGTGCGGTTCGAACACCTTGATCGCCAGGGATCCGTCGGGATTGACGGTGCAGAGGCAGGAAAGCGGCAGGAACGCCGACTCCAGGATCTGCCGAAGTTCGCTCATCGAGAGCATGGAAAGTTCCTCCTTGAGAGGCCACTTGAAAAGTGTGCCCATTGAGAATAGGTCACTACAACGCGGCCCATACCAAGGCATTCACCGAAAAGTGTTACCCAGCGCGCATTTTGCCCGGCCAATCCGCCCAACGGTGCATGCCGGCCCGGCGGTTACCGTTTGTCGCGGCAGCGCGCCCCGAGCATTTTGACGCTGGGGCGGCCAGGCGCTATGGTCGCCTCCCGTCCCGAGCGTTTCCCCCTTCTCCGTTCAGGGTCAAGGAACCACCGCCCCGATGAGCCAACGCTGATGCTGCCGTCCTCCACCAACCCACTCGGTCACCCTCGTCTGTTGCTCCGCCAGAAATGGCGTGGCCGCGTCGGCCTCTGCCTGGTCGCCAGCCTGTCCGTCCTGGCCGGCATGACCGACGCCATCGGCTTCATGGCCACCGGGGACTTCGTCTCCTTCATGAGCGGCAACACCACGCGCCTGGCCGTTGCCATCAGCGACGCCGACCTGGCCATGACCCTGCATCTGGTGCTGCTGGTGGTCACCTTCGTCGCCGGCAACGCCCTGGGCATCGTCACCAGCCGCCTGGGCGGGCGCCGGGCCCTGCCGTTGCTGCTGTGCATCGCCATGTTGCTGTGCGCGGCCGCCGCCTGGCCTTTTGCAGAACGACTGCCAGCCTTGCTGGCCGCGATCGTCGCCATGGGCATGCTCAACGCCGCCGTCGAACAAGTGAACGGGCTGCCCGTGGGCCTGACCTATGTCACCGGTGCCCTGTCCCGCTTCGGCCGTGGCCTGGGCAGCTGGCTGCTGGGTGAACGGCGCAATGGCTGGCGTGTGCAACTGGTGCCCTGGAGCGGCATGTTCGCCGGCGCCGTGCTCGGCGCCATTCTGGAGCAGCATTTCGGCCTCAAGGCCCTGTTCGCCAGCGGCCTGCTGTCGGCGGCGCTGGGGCTGCTGTCGCTGAAGATCCCCCATCGCTGGCAGCTGGGCTATATGCCGCGCTAAAGCCACTTCGCCGGGCCCGGCAGAAAGCTTTATCATGGCCCCAGGTTTGCAGACAGAGTGCTTCATGAAGTTCGCCATTGCCCTTTTCTCCGCCCCTCACGCGCCCTCTTCGCGCCGCGCCCTGGCCTTCGCCCAGGCGGCGCTGGCTGGCGGCCATGAGATCGTGCGGTTGTTTTTCTATCAGGATGGCGTGCACAGCGCATCGGACAACATCGTCACCCCACAGGATGAGCTGGACCTGCCCGCACAATGGCGAACCTTCGTCAGCGAGCATCGGCTCGACGGTGTGGTGTGCATTGCCGCGGCCCTGCGCCGCGGGGTGTTGAACCAGGAAGAGGCCGCCCGCTATCAGCGCCCGGCTGTCAACCTGAGCGCACCCTGGGAACTGTCCGGGCTCGGCCAGTTGCACGATGCCGTACAGGCGGCCGACCGCCTGATCTGTTTCGGAGGGCCATGAAAAATGGCGCAATCCCTGCTGATTATCAGCCGCCAGGCACCCTGGTCCGGCCCGGGCGCCCGGGAAGCCCTGGACATCGTACTGGCAGGCGGCGCCTTCGACTTGCCGATCGGCCTGTTGTTTCTCGACGACGGGGTGTTCCAACTGGCCCCCGGGCAGAAAGCCGCCGCCGTGCAGCAAAAGGATCTCAGCGCCAACCTGCAGGCCCTGTCGCTGTTCGGGGTCGAGCAGTTGTTCGCCTGCGGCGCCAGCGTGACCGAACGCGGCCTGGACCCGGCGGCGCTGAACCTGGACGAGGTGCAGGTCCTGGCCCCGGCCGAACTCGGCACGCTCATTGACCGTTTTGACCAGGTGATCACCCTCTGATGTCGACCTTGCATGTGCTGTCCCACTCGCCCTTCACCGATTCCCGGCTGACCAGTTGCCTGCGCCTGCTCGGCCCGCAGGACGCCCTCCTCCTGTGCGGCGACGCGGTGTATGCCCTGCAGCCTGGCAGCGCGCCGCTGGCGGCCCTGCAGGCACAGGGCGCGGCGCTGTCGCTCTACGTCCTCGCCGAAGACCACCAGGCCCGCGGCCTGGAAGTGCCGGCCTGGGCCACGAGTGTCGATTACCCGGCGTTCGTCGCGCTGTCGATCCACTATGACAAGGTCAACAGCTGGTTATGAATGCACTGACTGTCGGCGCCCGCGCCATTGCCCTGGACAAGGACGGCTACCTGGTGGAACTGGGCGACTGGTCCAATGAAGTCGCCCATGCCCTGGCGGCCGCGGAACAGATCGAACTGACCCCCGAGCACTGGGAAATCCTCGAACTGCTGCGCGGCTTCTACCAGGAATTCCAGCTGTCGCCCGCGACCCGTCCGCTGATCAAGTACACCGCCTTGAAGCTGGGTCCGGACAAGGGCAACAGCCTGCACCTGAACCGCCTGTTCAAAGGCACTCCCGCCAAACTGGCCGCCAAGCTGGCGGGCCTGCCCAAACCGACCAATTGCCTATGACCGACTTCGCCCCGCTGACCACTGAAACGCCCGCCGAGCACCCTTTCGCGCAATTCGTGCGCATCCTCGGCAAGGGTAAACGCGGCGCCCGCAGCCTCACCCGCGAGGAAGCCCGGGAAGCCATGGGCATGCTGCTCGACGAGCAGGTCGAAGACACCCAGCTCGGCGCCTTCCTGATGCTGCTGCGGCACAAGGAAGAAAGCCCGGAGGAGCTGGCCGGTTTTACCCAGGCCCTGCGCGAGCGCCTGCAGGCACCGCCGATCAAGGTCGATCTGGACTGGCCCAGCTACGCCGGCAAAAAACGCCATCTGCCCTGGTTCCTGCTGGCCGCCAAGTGCCTGGCGCAAAACGGCGTGCGCATCCTGCTCCACGGCGGTGGCGCCCATACGGCCGGCCGGCTGTACACCGAGCAATTGCTGGAAACGTTGCAGATCCCGCTATGCCGCGACTGGCAAGCGGTCGGTAGCGCACTGGATCAGGGCAACCTGGCCTTTATTCCCCTGGGCGACTGGGCCCCCCAGCTGCAACGCATGATCGACCTGCGCAACACCCTGGGCCTGCGCTCGCCGATCCATTCGCTGGCACGCATTCTCAACCCCCTGGGCGCGCGCTGCGGCCTGCAGAGCATTTTCCACCCCGGCTACCAGGGCGTGCACCGCGATGCCAGTGGCCTGCTGGGGGACAACGTCATCGTGATCAAGGGCGACGGCGGCGAGATCGAGATCAACCCGGACAGCGCCAGCCATCTGTACGGCACCACCGGCGGCGTGAGCTGGGATGAGGAATGGCCGGCACTGTCCGCCCAGCGCCATGTGAAACCGGCGTCCCTCGACCCCGGGCACCTCAAGGCTGTCTGGCGCGGTGAGGTACAGGACAGCTACCCGCAACTGGCCCTGATTGCGACCATGGCCCTGGCCCTGCGTGGGCTCGGCACACCTCGGGAGCAGGCTTTCGAGCAGGCTCAAGCCTACTGGGATGCCCGCGACAGATCGATTTAACCGATCATAACCGCCCGACTTTTGCGTAATTCGTTCGAACTCCTCGGATTAGACTGCACACCCATGCACATCTGACCGAGGAGTTTTTTCATGGGCCTGCTGATTGAAGGACGCTGGCACGACCAGTGGTACGAAAGCAGCAAAGACGGCGCGTTCCAGCGGGAACAGGCGCAACGCCGCAACTGGGTGACCGCTGACGGCAAGCCGGGCCCGAGCGGCGAAGGCGGCTTCCGCGCAGAGGCCGGCCGCTATCATCTGTACGTTTCCCTCGCCTGCCCCTGGGCGCACCGCACCCTGATCCTGCGCAAGCTCAAGGGCCTGGAACAGCTGATCGATGTCTCGGTGGTCAGTTGGCTGATGCTGGAAAATGGCTGGACCTTCGACCCGGCCCTGGGCTCCAGCGGCGACAAGCTGGATCGGCTGGACTTCCTGCACCAGCGCTACACCGCCGATGCCCACGACTACACCGGTCGCGTCACCGTGCCAGTGCTCTGGGACAAACAGCAGCAACGCATCGTCAGCAATGAGTCGGCGGAAATCATCCGCATGTTCAATAGTGCCTTCGATGAGCTGAGCGGCAATGACCTGGACTTCTACCCGGAACCGCTGCGCCGTGAAATCGACGAGTTGAATGCGCGTATCTATCCGGCGGTGAACAACGGTGTGTATCGCGCTGGCTTCGCCACCGCGCAGCAAGCCTACGACGCCGCCTTCGACGATCTGTTCGCCGAACTCGACTGGCTGGAACAACGCCTGAGCGACCAGCGCTACCTGGCGGGCGAATACCTGACGGAAGCGGACATCCGCCTGTTCACCACGCTGATTCGCTTCGACGCGGTGTACTACGGCCACTTCAAGTGCAATCTGCGGCGGATTGCCGACTACCCCAACCTGTCGAACTGGCTGCGGGAGCTGTACCAGTGGCCGGGGATCGCCGAAACGGTGGACTTTGCCCATATCAAGGGGCACTACTATGCCAGCCATCGCACCATCAACCCGACTGGCATCGTGCCGAAAGGGCCGGAGCAGGACTTCGATGCCGCCCACGATCGCGAGCGTTTGAAGGGGCTTGGGGTTTGGCGCAAGAATTGAGCTAACGGTCAGGTCGCTATCGCGGGCAAGCTCCGCTCCTACAGGTAGGAGCGAGGCTTGCCCGCGATACTTTTCAGACCTGCGACTGGGCGCCTTCGAACCAGGCAAGCTTCTCGCGAAGCTGCACCACTTCGCCGACTATCACCAGTGTCGGGGCATGCACTTCATGCTCCGCCACCAGTTTCGGCAGATCCGCCAGAGTGCCGGTGAACACCCGCTGGTTGGCGGTCGTCCCCTGCTGGATCAAGGCTGCCGGCGTGTCCGCCGCACGACCGTGACGAACCAGTTGCTCGCAGATCACCGGCAAGCCCACCAGGCCCATGTAGAACACCAGGGTCTGCGCCGGCGCCACCAGATCGGCCCAGGGCAGATCGGTAGTGCCGTCCTTCAGGTGCCCGGTGACGAAACGCACGGACTGCGCGTAGTCGCGGTGGGTCAGCGGAATCCCGGCATAGGCCGCGCAGCCACTGGCCGCGGTAATCCCCGGCACCACCTGGAACGGAATGCCATGGGCTGCCAGTTCCTCGATCTCCTCGCCGCCACGGCCGAAGATGAACGGATCGCCACCTTTGAGGCGCAACACCCGCTTGCCCTGTTTGGCCAGGCCCACCAGTTGCTGGTTGATCTGCTCCTGGGGCAAGGCGTGATCGGCGCGACGCTTGCCGACATACACCCGCTCGGCATCGCGGCGGCACAGTTCGAGAATCGCCGGCGCCACCAGACGGTCGTAGAGCACCACATCGGCTTGCTGCATCAGGCGCAGGGCACGGAAGGTCAGCAGGTCCGGATCGCCCGGACCGGCGCCCACCAGATACACCTCACCCGGCGCATCGGGTGCTTCGCCGGCAATCTTGGCCTGCAACAGCCGCTCGGCCTCCTCGCCCTGCCCGGCCAGTTGCCGGTCGGCGATCGGTCCCTGGAACACGTCCTCCCAGAACGCCCGGCGCTGCTGCACATTCGGCAACAGGCCCTTGACCTGATGGCGAAAACGCGCGGCCAGCCCGGCCAATTGACCGTAGGTCGAGGGAATCCAGGTTTCCAGCTTGGCCCGGATCAGGCGTGCCAACACCGGTGCATCGCCACCGCTGGAAACCGCGATCACCAGCGGCGAACGATCGACGATGGCCGGGAAGATCACGCTGCACAGGGCCGGCGCGTCCACCACATTGACCGGTACGCAGCGCCGATGGGCGTCGGCGGAAACCCGGGCATTGAGCGGCTCGTCGTCGGTGGCGGCGATGATCAGCCCACAACCGTCCAGGTCCGCCTCGACATAACCACGCAACAGGCATTCACCGCCGCTGGCCGTTACCAGGTCGCGCAACTGGGGTTCCACATCGGGAGCAACGACCCGCAGCAGCGCACCGGCATCGGCCAGCAGGCGGGATTTGCGCAAGGCAATCTCCCCGCCACCGACCACCAACACACGACTGCCGCGCAGGTTATGAAACAGCGGCAGAAATTCCATTTAGCCGATGACCTCGACGCCGCCCATGTAAGGCTTGAGCACTTCAGGCACACGGATCGAACCGTCGGCCTGCTGATAGTTCTCCAGCACCGCCACCAGGGTACGACCGACCGCCAGGCCGGAACCGTTCAGGGTGTGGACCAGCTCCGGCTTGCCGGTTTCCGGGTTGCGGAAACGCGCCTGCATGCGGCGGGCCTGGAAGTCGCCGCAGTTGGAGCACGACGAGATCTCACGGTACTTGTCCTGGCTCGGCACCCAGACTTCCAGGTCGTAGGTCTTGACCGCACTGAAGCCCATGTCGCCGGTGCACAGCGCCAGAACGCGGTATGGCAGCTCCAGCAGTTGCAGAACCTTCTCGGCGTTGGCGGTCAGGCCCTCCAGGGCTTCCATGGAGGTCGACGGCTCGACGATCTGGACCATCTCGACCTTGTCGAACTGGTGCTGGCGGATCATGCCGCGGGTGTCGCGACCCGACGAACCGGCTTCGCTGCGGAAGCACGGGGTGTGGGCGACGAACTTGATCGGCAGTTGCTTCGGATCGAGGATTTCGCCGGCAACGATATTGGTCAGCGACACTTCGGCGGTCGGGATCAGGTACAGGTCCGCTTCGTTCTCACGACCGATCTTGAACAGGTCTTCTTCGAACTTCGGCAACTGGCCGGTGCCCATCAGCGCTGGCGCCTGGACCAAGTAAGGCGTGTACGCCTCTTCATAGCCGTGCTCGCCGGTATGCAGGTTGATCATGAACTGGGCCAGGGCACGATGCAGACGGGCGATCGGCCCGCGCAGCAGGGCAAAACGCGCGCCCGACAGCTTGGCCGCGGTCTCGAAGTCCAGCCAGCCGTGTTTTTCGCCCAGGGCCACGTGGTCCTGGATCGGGAAGTCGAACGCCGTCGGGGCGCCCCAGCGGCGCACTTCGACGTTGCCGTCTTCGTCTTCGCCAACCGGCACCGACTCGTGGGGCAGGTTCGGGATGCCGAACAGGATCGCGTCCAGTTCGCCCTGGATGCTTTCCAGCTCGGCCTTGCCGGAGGTCAGCTCGTTCCCCATGCGCTCGACGTCGGCCATCAGCGGCGCGATGTCTTCGCCGCGTTGCTTGGCCTGACCGATGGACTTGGAGCGCGCGTTACGTTCGGCCTGCAGTTGTTCGGTGCGGGTCTGGACGGTCTTGCGCTGTTCTTCCAGCGCTTCGATGCGTGCTACATCCAGGGCAAAGCCACGGGATGCCAGGCGGTCCGCTACGTCCTGAAGGTTGCTACGTAACAGTTTGGAATCGAGCATGTCGGTCTCTCGTTTATCAAAGTTTGGTCAGGGACAGGCCGGCCCAGGTCGCGAGCAGCCCGCCGAATACGCTGATGGCCGCATAGCCCAGGGCCAGCGGTATCTGTCCGCTTTCCAGCAGACGCACCGTATCCAGTGAAAAGGATGAAAAAGTCGTCAGGCCGCCAAGGAAGCCCACCATCAACCCGGCGCGCACCTCGATGGGTACTTCCGGCCGAATCAGGAACAGGCCGTACAGCACGCCGATCAACAGGCAGCCCACGATATTAACGGCCAGCGTAGCGGTATAGAAGTGCCGCGGCCAATTGGCGTTGATCCAGTTGCCGGCGGCAAAACGCAACAGGGTTCCAGTAATACCACCCACCGAGACGGCAACGATCAAGGGAATCAAGGTTTTCTCCGCTGCTTGGAGCTGGTTCGGTCAAGCTCCGCCAGATGCTTGAGCTTCTCGCCGATCTTCAACTCCAGGCCACGGGGCACGGGTTGATAGAACGGCTGCGGTTCGAGTTCTTCCGGAAAATAGTCTTCACCGGCCGCGTAAGCGTCCGGCTCATCGTGGGCGTAGCGGTACTCGTCGCCATAGCCCAGTTGCTTCATCAGTTTGGTCGGCGCATTGCGCAGGTGCAGCGGCACTTCCAGCGAACCGTGTTCGGCAGCACTGCGCAGAGCACTCTTGAAGCCCATGTACACAGCGTTGCTTTTCGGTGCACAGGCCAGGTAGGTGATGGCCTGGGCCACCGCCAACTCGCCCTCGGGGCTGCCCAAGCGCTCCTGCACATCCCAGGCGGCCAGGCACAGGCTCAGGGCCCGCGGGTCGGCGTTGCCGATGTCTTCGCTGGCCATGCGCACCACACGCCGCGCCAGGTACAGCGGGTCGCAACCGCCGTCGAGCATCCGCGCGAACCAGTACAAAGCGCCATCCGGGTTGGAGCCGCGGACCGATTTGTGCAGCGCCGAGATCTGGTCGTAAAAGGCTTCGCCGCCCTTGTCGAAACGCCGCCGGGTATCGCCCAACAGGCTTTGCAGCAGCTCGACACCGATTTCCGTGCCGTCCTCGGCGAGATCGGAAGCATTCTCCAGCAGGTTGAGCAACCGCCGGCCATCGCCGTCCGCCGCCGCCAGCAGCATCTGGAAGCCTTCGTCGCCCAGGCTCAACTGGCGCTTGCCCAGCCCACGCTCTTCGGTCAGCGCCCGCTGCACCAGTTTGTGCAACGCCGCCTCGTCGAGGCTCTTGAGCACATACACCCGGGCCCGGGACAACAGCGCGTTGTTCAGCTCGAAGGACGGGTTCTCGGTGGTCGCACCGATGAAAATCAGGGTGCCGTCTTCGACATAAGGCAGGAAAGCATCCTGCTGGGACTTGTTGAAGCGGTGCACTTCGTCGACGAACAGGATGGTCCGACGCCCGTACTGGGCCGCCTGTTGCTTGGCGATCTCCACCGCCTGCCGGATCTCCTTGACCCCGGCCAGCACCGCAGAAACGGTTTCGAAGTGCGCATCCGAGACTTTCGCCAGGAGCCGCGCCAGGGTGGTCTTGCCCACCCCCGGCGGCCCCCAGAAGATCATCGAGTGCAGGGCCCCCTGCTCCAGCGCTTCGCGCAGCGGCTTGCCACGGGCGAGCACATGCTCCTGACCGACGTACTCGTCCAGGTTGGCCGGGCGCAAGCGCGCAGCCAGGGGCTGGGCGATGGGATCACTGCGAAACAGATCCATGGCGGGCGATTGAAACCTCTTGGCGTCGACTTATTCTTGAATCACGTCGGCACCCTTGGGGATGTCGAACTTGAACTTGGTAGCGGCGATCGGCTCGTTGGCCTTGACCCCGGTGAACAGGATGTTGGTACGCTGGCCGACGCTGTCGATCAGTTGCATGTCATTGACCAGGCCGTTACGGAACGACAGGCGCAGGCTGTCGAACAGGGTGTCCTTGGTCTTCGGCTTGAGGATGAAGTCAACCACGCCGCCGGCTTCCTTGGCGCTGATATCGAAGCTCTCGCTGATTTTCGACACATCGCCCGACAGCAACAGGGCCGGAGTCTGGGTCAGGCGCTGGTCCAGGGTCTTGATGGTGACCTGCTGCAGGTCCGGGTCCCACAGGGATACCTTCTTGCCATCGGAGACCATCAGTTGTTCCTGCGGCGCATCGGTGTGCCAGTAGAACAGGCCCGGACGCTTGAGGGCCATGTCGCCGGCGGTTTCCTGCAGCTGGGTGCCGCTGCCGTCGAGGGTCAATTGCGAAAAGCGCGCGGTCAGGGTCTGGGATTTCTCGAGCAACTGGGTCAGGCGCGCCACGTCTTTCGGGTCGGCGTGGGCCGACAGCGTGGTTAAAGCCAGTACCGGTACCAGCAACATGCGGATAAGACGCATGGGAGTCCTCATTGAATGCGTGGAAAAGACCGCGGCGTGGAGATACGCCGCGGGTATCGCGTCACTGCTTAATCGCGCATCGGACCCGGCGCTATCACTTCCCGGGAGCCGTTGGTGTTCATCGCGGTCACCACACCGGCCATTTCCATGGCCTCGATCATGCGGGCCGCGCGGTTGTAGCCGATCTTCAGCTTGCGCTGCACCGCGGAGATAGATGCGCGGCGGCTTTCGAGGACGAACTGCACTGCTTCGTCGTACAGGGCATCGGTCTCGGCGTCGTCACCGTCGCCGCCACCACCGCCACCCTCGAAGCCGCTGCCGGCCTCTTCGACACCGTTGAGGATGTCGTCGTTGTACTCCGGCGCGCCGCGCAGTTTCCAGGCTTCCACGACACGGTGCACTTCATCGTCGGAGACGAAGGCGCCATGGACGCGGATTGGCAGGCTGGTGCCTGGCGGCATGTAGAGCATGTCACCGTGGCCCAACAGCTGTTCGGCGCCACCCTGGTCGATGATGGTCCGCGAGTCAATCTTGCTCGACACCTGGAACGCCATCCGGGTCGGGATGTTGGCCTTGATCAGGCCGGTGATCACGTCCACCGACGGCCGCTGGGTCGCCAGGATCAGGTGGATCCCCGCCGCACGGGCCTTCTGGGCGATCCGCGCGATCAGCTCTTCGACCTTCTTGCCGACGATCATCATCATGTCGGCGAATTCGTCCACCACCACGACGATCGTCGGCAGTTTGGTCAGCAGCGGCGCTTCGTCATGGATGCTTTCGCGGTTGTACAACGGATCGCTCAGCGGCTCGCCAGCCTCGATGGCCTCCTTGACCTTCTGGTTGAAGCCCGACAGGTTACGCACGCCCATCTTGGCCATCAGTTTGTAGCGCCGCTCCATCTCGGCCACGCTCCAGCGCAGGGCGTTGGCGGCGTCCTTCATGTCGGTCACCACCGGGCACAGCAGGTGCGGGATGCCTTCGTAGATCGACAGTTCGAGCATTTTCGGGTCGATCATGATCAGCTTGGCGTCTTCCGGGCCCGACTTGAACAGGATCGACAGGATCATTGCGTTCACCCCCACCGACTTACCGGAACCGGTGGTACCGGCTACCAGCAGGTGAGGCATCTTGGCCAGGTCGGTGATGATTGGCTTGCCGCCGATGTCGTGACCCAGGGCCAAGGTGACCGGGGATTTGAAGTTGTCGTATTCCGGGGTCGACAGCACCTCGGAGAAACGCACGATCTGCCGGTCTTCGTTGGGGATCTCGATACCCACGGTGGTCTTGCCGGGAATCACTTCCACCACCCGCACGCTGGTCACCGCCAGGGAACGCGCCAGGTCCTTGGCCAGGTTGGCGATGCGGCTGACCTTGACGCCGGCGGCCGGCTGGATTTCGTAACGGGTAATCACCGGGCCCGGATGGATCGAGTCCACCGAGACTTCGACGCCGAATTCCTTGAGCTTGATTTCCAGCAAGTGGCCGACGGCCGCCAGGGACTCGGGGGAATAATTGAGTTGTTTCTTTTCCGCCGGATCGAGAATCGAAATGGCGGGCAAGGTGCCCTCGACCGCGCTGTCAACGAACAGTGGAGCCTGCTTTTCTTTCTGCACACGCTTGCTTGGCTCCGGTGCCTTGACCGGAACCGGGGCAATCACCGGCGGGACCTGTTTTTCCCGCTCGGACATGTGCTTGCTCAGGGCCTGCTCGCGCTCGATCAGGCGCTCCTTGACCTTGGCCTGTTCACGCTTGTCGGGCACGATCGGCGCGACCACTTCATCGACCCGGGCATCCACTTCGCGCAGCTGGGCCACCAGTTGCTTGCGCTCGGTGCGCTCCGCCCACCAGCGATTGGCGGCACCCTGGAACAGTTCGAACAGGTCGAGGGTGATCTTGCCGGTCACGTCCATGACCTTGAACCAGGACAGATCGGTGAAAACGGTCAGGCCGAACAGGAACAGTGCGATAAACATCAGAGTGCTGCCCTGGATGTTCAGCGCGTTCCTGGCCAGGTCGCCCAGGCTTTCGCCCAGCGCCCCGCCCGCGCCGGCCGGCAGACCGGTCGCCGCATGGAAATGGATGTGCGCCAATGCCGCGCCGGACAGCACCAGGAACACCAGGCCGATCAAACGCCAGGAAAACAGCCAGCCGCTCCACTGCCACGGCTCATGGCGCTGACGAAAGATCTGATAAGTCTTGATCGCCAGCAACAACGGGAAGATATAGGCGAAGTAACCCAACACCATAAACAGCATATCGGCGCTGTAAGAACCGGCTGGACCACCGAAGTTCTGTACATCTTCAATCTTGCTGTTGTGACTCCAGCCCGGATCGTCTTTGCCATATGTCAGCAATGCCATCATCAGGAACAGGCACAAGGCCCCAATGGCGATCAACGCACCTTCCTTGAGCCGGTAGTGCAATTGCTGGCGCCAGAGTGGGACTACTGTTTTAGGTGCAGCGGTGGATTTCTTCAAAACGCGTCTTTTCCTGCGCCATGGGCGCGTCCAACTGTTGATCGACTAAAAAAAGCTGCCCAATCCAGGCAGGTGAAAAAGTTGACGAGTGTAACTGGGGCTACTTTTAACATTCTGCCCCTGCATTGCGAAACTGTAAGCGCTGTCACGGCTGCGATCCTGCAAAGCCGTTGCTCTTCAACATATGGATACAGACCCCGCATTGTACGGGTTTATAAGCGCCATGCCACACAGCTCAATACTGGGTGTAGCATAACCAGAAGCACTTTACGCAGCATTCAATTTGAGCATGCATTCTCTTTTGTGACAAAGGCTTATGAGGTGTTTTTATGAACGAAGCGAAGCATTCACGCCTGATCATTCTGGGCTCCGGCCCTGCCGGTTACAGCGCCGCCGTTTATGCCGCCCGCGCCAACCTCAAACCGACTGTCATCACCGGCCTGCAGGCCGGCGGCCAATTGACCACCACCGTCGAGGTCGACAACTGGCCAGGCGACGTGGAAGGCCTGACCGGCCCGGTGCTGATGGAACGCATGCAAAAACACGCTGAACGCTTCGACACCGAGATCATCTACGACCATATCCATACCGCCGAGTTGCAGCAGCGGCCCTTTATCCTCAAGGGCGACAGCGGTGTCTACAGCTGCGATGCCCTGATCATCGCCACCGGCGCCTCGGCCCAGTACCTGGGCCTGGCCTCCGAAGACACCTTCGCCGGCAAGGGGGTATCCGCCTGCGCCACCTGCGATGGCTTCTTCTACCGCAACCAGGTGGTTGCCGTGGTCGGCGGCGGCAATACCGCTGTGGAAGAAGCCCTCTACCTCTCCAACATCGCCAGGGAAGTTCACCTGATCCACCGGCGCGACAAGCTGCGCGCGGAGAAAATCCTCCAGGACAAGCTGTTCGAGAAAGCCGCCAAGGGCAATATCCGCCTGCACTGGAACCAGAATCTCGACGAAGTGCTGGGCGATGCCAGTGGCGTCACCGGCGCCCGCCTGCGCGACAGCCTGACCGGGGAAACCCGAGAGCTGGCACTGACCGGCGTGTTCATTGCCATCGGCCACAAGCCCAATACCGACCTGTTCGCAGGGCAACTGGCAATGCGTGAGGGTTACCTGCTGGTCAAGGGTGGCAGCGAGGGCGACGCCACGGCCACTGGCATCCAGGGGGTGTTCGCGGCAGGCGATGTGGCGGACCACGTGTATCGCCAGGCTGTCACTTCGGCGGGCGCGGGCTGCATGGCGGCCCTGGATGCGGAGAAATTCCTCGACGCCAACTGACCTCCCGTCCTACGCTTGCGGCGGGCCCTGCGGGGCCCGCCACCGCCCTCCCCTTCCGCAAGTCTGGATACCATGCTGACCTGGTTACAACGCAACACCTTCGACTTCCCGCCATTGGAAAAGGCCCTGCGCGACCCCAACGGCCTGCTCGCCGCGGGCGGCGATCTGTCGGCCGACCGACTGATCCAGGCCTATCGCCACGGCTGCTTTCCGTGGTTTTCCGAGGGTCAGCCCATTCTCTGGTGGTCTCCCGATCCGCGCACGGTGCTGTTTCCAGACGAATTGCATGTATCCCGCAGCCTGAAGAAACTGCTACGCCAGCAACGCTATCAGGTCACCTTCGACCGGGATTTCCCGGCGGTCATCGGCGCCTGCGCAGCCCCACGGACCTATGCCGATGGCACCTGGATCACCGAATCGATGCAGAATGCCTACCTTGAACTGCACCAGCGCGGCTATGCCCATTCGGTCGAAGTCTGGGATCAGGGTACGCTGGTGGGCGGCCTGTACGGGTTAGCCATGGGCCAGTTGTTTTTCGGTGAGTCGATGTTCAGCCGCGCCGATAACGCTTCGAAATTCGGCTTTGTCACCCTGGTCGAACACTTGCGGGCATGGGGCTTCGCCCTGATCGACTGCCAGATGCCCACCGACCATCTGCACAGCCTGGGGGCCCGCGCCATACCGCGCCGCGAGTTCGCCGGCTATCTGCACCGCCACCTTGAGCAGCCCAGCCGCGCCATCTGGGTTTCCTAGGCGGGTTCCACCGACGTGGCTTACACTTAATTCAATGCTAATCCCGAGGGTTGATTCATGACCGAGTTGGCGCGTTTGAAGTTCTATGCCACTCAGCCCCACTCTTGCAGCTATCTGCCCGAAGAACAGGCAACCACCCTGTTCCTCGACCCGAGTCAGCCCATGGATGTGCATGTCTACGCAGACCTGTCGGAAATGGGCTTTCGCCGCAGTGGCGATCACCTGTACCGGCCGCATTGCCAGAACTGCAATGCCTGCGTTCCGGCACGCATTCCTGCCGCGCAGTTTTTGCCCAATCGCCAGCAAAAACGCATTCTCAAACGCAATGCCGACCTGCAGGTGCAACCCGTCAAACCCGGCTTCAGCGAAGAGTATTTCGACCTTTACCAGCGTTATATCGAGCAGCGCCATGCCGATGGCGACATGTACCCACCCAGCCGCGATCAGTTCTCGACCTTCCTGGTTCGTGACCTGCCCTTCTCCCGATTCTACGAGTTCCGCCTCGATGGACGCCTGCTCGCGGTAGCGGTCACCGACCTGCTGCCCAATGGCCTGTCCGCGGTCTACACCTTCTATGAACCCGAGGAAGAGCGCCGCAGCCTTGGCCGCTACGCCATCCTGTGGCAAATCGGCGAAGCCCTGCGCTTGGGCCTGGATGCGGTTTACCTCGGATACTGGATCAAGAACTGCAAAAAGATGAACTACAAGACCCAATATCGGCCTATCGAGCTGCTGATTAACCAGAGATGGGTCATCCTGAACTAGAAGCCCTTGGCTTGAACCCCACTTTTCGGGCACAATGCACGCCGCTTTTGCCTGGCGCAGTTGCACCGGGCCATTCACTGGACACCGAGGGCTTTACTGCATGTCGAAAGAAGACAGCTTCGAAATGGAAGGCACTGTCGTCGACACCCTGCCCAACACCATGTTTCGCGTGGAGTTGGAAAATGGGCACGTCGTAACCGCGCATATCTCCGGCAAGATGCGCAAGAACTACATTCGTATTCTTACCGGTGACAAAGTGCGCGTCGAGCTGACGCCCTATGACTTGAGCAAAGGGCGCATCACTTACCGCGCTCGCTAAGCAAGTCAATACAAGACGCCCGGCCCTGCCGGGCGTTTTTGTTTGCCTGCGATTTACCCAGCAGAGCGAGCATTGGCGACCATCATCGACAACGTCGCCCCTCTCCAAAAAAAAGATCAAACAGCAGAAAGCACTGAGGCGCCTTTCGGCGCCTCAGTGCTTGCGGCCTGTCAGGCCATTTCTGCGGTAGTTTCGAACTCGAAGGTCAACTCGCCATCCTTGATGTCGATGTGTACCACACCGCCATGTTCGGCCAGTTCGCCAAAGAGTATCTCCTCCGCCAATGGACGCTTGATCTTGTCCTGGATCAGGCGCGCCATGGGTCGAGCACCCATCGTCACATCGTAACCACCTGCCGCCAGCCAGCTGCGAGCCGCATCGGTGACCTCCAGCTGAACGCGCTTGTCTTCCAGCTGCGCCTGAAGCTCGGTAAGGAATTTGTCCACCACGCTTTTGATGACCTCATGGCTGAGGCGACCAAACTGGATAATGGTGTCCAGACGGTTACGGAATTCCGGCGTGAAGCTCTTCTTGATCACTTCCATGGCATCGGAAGAGTGATCCTGATGAGTGAAGCCGATGGACGCCCGCGCCGCGGTTTCGGCACCCGCGTTGGTGGTCATGATAACGATCACATTGCGGAAATCCGCCTTGCGCCCGTTGTTATCGGTCAAGGTACCGTGGTCCATCACCTGCAGCAGCAGGTTGAAGACTTCCGGGTGGGCCTTTTCGATTTCGTCGAGCAGCAGCACGCAGTGAGGCTGCTTGGTAATCGCCTCGGTCAGCAAGCCACCCTGGTCGAAACCTACATAACCCGGAGGCGCACCGATCAGACGCGATACAGTGTGGCGCTCCATGTACTCGGACATGTCGAAACGCACCAGTTCGATACCCAGCGCCTTGGCCAACTGCCGCGCAGCCTCGGTTTTACCGACACCGGTAGGACCGGCGAACAGGAACGAACCGACTGGCTTGTCTGGCGACTTCAGGCCGGCGCGAGACAGCTTGATCGCGGTCGACAGCGAGTCGATCGCCGCATCCTGACCGAACACCGTTAGCTTCAGATCGCGCTCGAGGTTACGCAGCAGTTCCTTGTCGGAACTGGTGACGTGCTTCGGAGGAATCCGCGCGATTTTCGCCACGATATCCTCGACCTGAGCCACCTCGATGCGCTTGACGCGCTTATCGGAAGGCTGCAGACGCTGATAGGCGCCCGCCTCGTCGATGACATCGATAGCCTTGTCCGGCATATGCCGGTCATTGATATAACGCGAAGCCAGTTCGGCGGCAGCGCGCAATGCCTCATCGCTGTACTCGATGCTGTGGTGCAGCTCGAAACGCCCCTTGAGGCCGCGCAGAATACCGATGGTGTCCTCAACCGAAGGTTCGGATACATCGACTTTCTGGAAGCGCCGCGCCAAGGCCCGGTCCTTCTCGAAAATTCCGCGGAATTCCTGGAAGGTGGTCGAACCGATGCAACGGATATCACCCGAAGAAAGCAGCGGCTTGAGCAGGTTCGAGGCGTCCATCACGCCACCGGACGCCGCACCGGCACCGATGATGGTATGGATTTCGTCGATGAACAGGATCGCCTGCGGACGTTTCTTCAGCTCACCCAGCAACGCCTTGAAGCGCTTCTCGAAATCACCGCGGTATTTGGTCCCCGCCAGCAGCGCGCCGAGGTCCAGGGAATACACCACGCTATGGGCCAGCAGATCGGGGACCTGGCTGTCGACGATGCGTTTGGCCAGGCCTTCGGCGATCGCGGTTTTACCCACGCCAGCCTCGCCCACCAGCAGCGGGTTGTTCTTGCGCCGACGGGCAAGAATCTGCGCCACGCGCTCGACCTCCTGTTCACGTCCCACCAGCGGGTCGATACGCCCCTGGCGCGCCAGCTCGTTAAGGTTGCTGGCATAAGCATCCAGCGGATTGCCTGAAGAGGAAGACTCACCGCCTTCATCGTCCTGCATATCTTGCTCACCTTCAGAATGATCGCCATGCCCCGGCACCTTGGAAATGCCATGGGCGATGTAGTTGACGACATCGATACGGGCGACGCTCTGCTGTTTCAGCAGGAATACCGCCTGACTCTCTTGCTCACTGAAGATTGCAACCAGCACATTGGCGCCGGTCACTTCGCGCTTGCCCGAGCTCTGCACATGAAAGACAGCACGCTGCAGTACGCGCTGGAAGCCCAGGGTTGGCTGGGTTTCGCGATCCTCGTCATGCACGGGAATCAGCGGCGTAGTGGAGTCGATGAACTCCTGCAGGTCATGCTTGAGTTTGTCGAGGTTCGCTCCGCAGGCACGCAAAACGGTGGCGGCGGCCTCATTATCCAAAAGAGCCAACAAGAGGTGCTCGACGGTCATGAATTCATGACGCTTCGAACGCGCCTCTTTGAAGGCGAGATTGAGGGTGACTTCGAGCTCGCGGTTTAACATAGCTTCACCTCATACCCAAGTGGTCGGCATTAACCGTCCTTCTCGATTTCACAGAGTAGCGGATGCTGGCTTTCCCTGGCGTACTGGTTGACCTGCATGGCCTTGGTCTCGGCGATGTCGCGGGTAAACAATCCACATACTGCCCGTCCTTCTGTATGAACGGCCAGCATTACCTTGGTCGCCAGCTCGCGATTCAGGTTAAAAAACACCTCGAGCACTTCGACGACGAAATCCATCGGTGTGTAGTCATCATTGAACAAAACCACCTTGTACATCGGCGGAGCCTGCAACGTCGGCTTAGCTTCCTGTACAGCCAAGCCAGCGGAATCGTCGTCTTGGAAATCCGGGCGATCCTGATTGAATGTTAGTCGAATCTGGCTGATTGCATGCATGGAAAGAAAGGTTCGTTAGTTGAGCAAATACAGTGGTTGGGGCACTCCGGAAGGATTTCAACTCCGACCGCCGGGTCACCTTGACTATCGGCAAAACGGTGTTACAACCAATAGAGCCCACATTGGGTAATAAAGGTCCGTACAGTCAATCCTATATTGCGGATTTCGGTACGGATTAACAGGATGATACTCCAGTGATGGAGTCTGTTGCAGAGGGATATGAGCATGGCAAGCGGCAAGGTCAAGTGGTTCAACAACGCCAAGGGTTATGGCTTCATTAATGAGGAGGGCAAGAGCGACGACCTTTTCGCCCACTACTCGGCCATCGAGATGGAAGGCTACAAAACCTTGAAAGCCGGACAGGCCGTGAGTTTTGAGATCACCCAAGGGCCCAAGGGCCTGCACGCGGTGAAAATCAACTCCATCAAGACCCAGAATGCCCCCGCCGCAACCTCCCCCCAACAGGAAACGGTTCTGAGCTGAAACACCTGAATCCAGATCCAACCCTAAAAAACAGTCATAAAAAAACGGCCGGTTCAATCACCTGAACCGGCCGTTTCGTTTGATGCGTACCGCTTACATGTGAGAGATCAGCGCATCGCCGAATGCCGACGACGACAACAGCGTGGCGCCTTCCATCAGGCGTTCGAAGTCATAGGTCACGGTCTTGGCGCCGATGGCACCGTTGGTGCCCTTGATGATCAGATCGGCCGCTTCGGTCCAGCCCATGTGGCGCAGCATCATTTCAGCGGAGAGTATCAGCGAACCCGGGTTCACCTGGTCCTTGCCCGCATACTTGGGCGCTGTACCGTGGGTCGCCTCGAACATGGCCACGGTGTCGGACAGGTTGGCGCCCGGAGCGATACCGATCCCCCCTACTTCGGCAGCCAGGGCGTCGGACAGGTAGTCGCCGTTCAGGTTCAGGGTCGCGATAACGTCATATTCGGCCGGGCGCAGCAGGATCTGCTGGAGCATCGCATCGGCGATGGCGTCCTTGACGATCACGTTCTTGCCGGTTTTCGGGTTCTTGAACTGCATCCACGGGCCACCATCGAGCAGCGTCGCGCCGAACTCTTCGGCCGCCACTTCATAGGCCCATTCCTTGAAGGCACCTTCAGTGAACTTCATGATGTTGCCTTTATGCACGATGGTCAGCGAATCGCGGTCGTTATCGACCACATATTGCAACGCCTTGCGTGCCAGACGCTTGGTGCCCTGCAGGGAAACCGGCTTGACGCCGATGCCGCAGTTTTCGTCGAAACGGATCTTGGTGACGCCCATTTCTTCCTTGAGGAACTTGATGACCTTGGTGGCCTCCGCGGAGCCGGCCTTCCACTCGATACCGGCATAAATGTCTTCGGAGTTTTCACGGAAGATGGTCATGTCGACATCGCCAGGCTTCTTCACCGGGCTTGGCACACCTTCGAACCAGCGCACCGGGCGCAAGCAGACATACAGGTCCAGCTGCTGGCGCAGCGCCACGTTCAGGGAGCGGATACCGCCACCCACCGGAGTGGTCAGAGGCCCCTTGATGGACACCACATAATCCTTGACCGCGTCCAGGGTTTCCTGAGGGAGCCAGGTGTCCTGGTCGTACACTTGAGTTGCTTTCTCGCCGGCGTACACCTCCATCCAGGAGATTTTGCGCTCGCCGCCGTAGGCCTTCTTAACAGCAGCATCGACAACCTTGATCATGACCGGGCTGATATCAACGCCAATACCATCGCCTTCGATGAAAGGGATGATCGGGTTGTTAGGAACATTGAGAGAATGGTCTGCATTGACGGTGATTTTGTCGCCGACTGCTGGAACCTGAATCTTCTTGTATCCCATGCTGAACTCCGTTGTGTGGATTGAACATCTGGCTGCGTTCGAGCGTACCCCAGTTGCATCTGGACGGGAACCTCATGTTCCACCCAGACGCCGTGAAAGCTGCACAGTTCGGGGCCTACAAGCCTGAAAGCAAAGGGAAAAGCGCCAAACTCGAGCACTTTGAGCGACACTACGCCGCCGCCCCGCCTGCGACCTTTAGACCAATGGACGAGACGGGTTGCGTATGAACCATCGGCGTTTTGCCAGCTACCTATGTATAATGCCGCCGCTGACCACAGAGTCACGACGGCGGAGCGCTCTGTTACCGGAAAAATGTAGCCGAGACAGTCCGCCAAAAAGCCGGGTTGTTACCGCAACCCACCCGCTTGACGCTCGACTGATGCACCCAACATCACCGCGAAGAAACCTCGACATTCGGTTCACGGATGGCTTTGAACGAACGCGCTTACCCGGCGCCCCTCGAGTTTTTCTGCGCACGCTTTAGCAAAGAAGAGAGTTAATCCGAATATGCCCACCCGCTCGAAGATCATCTATACCTTCACCGACGAAGCTCCCGCCCTCGCCACCTACTCGCTGCTCCCTATTATCGAAGCCTTCACCGCTTCCGCCGATATTGCCGTGGAAACCCGCGACATCTCTCTCGCAGGGCGTATTCTTGCCAGCTTCCCCGAGCTGCTGGGCGACAAAGCCGTACCAGACCATCTGGCCGAGCTGGGCGAACTGGCCGTAACACCTGAAGCCAACATCATCAAGCTGCCGAACATCAGCGCCTCGGTTCCGCAACTTCAGGCCGCCATCAAAGAGCTGCAAGCCAAGGGCTACGCCCTGCCGGATTACCCGGAAACCGTGACCTGCGATGCCAACAAAGACGCCAAGGCACGCTACGACAAGGTCAAGGGCAGCGCCGTGAACCCGGTCCTGCGCGAAGGCAACTCCGACCGCCGCGCCCCGCTGTCGGTCAAGAACTACGCGCGCAAGCACCCACACAAGATGGGCGCCTGGGCCAAAGACTCCAAGTCCCATGTGGCTCACATGAGCAACGGCGACTTCTACGGCAGCGAAAAAGCCGCCCTGATCGAAGCCCAGGACAGCGTCAAGATCGAGCTGATCGCTCAAGACGGTAGCGCTACCGTCCTGAAGGAAAAGACCGCCGTACAAGCCGGCGAGATCCTCGACTGCGCCGTCATGAGCAAAAAGGCCCTGCGCGCGTTCGTCGCCGCCGAAATCGCAGACGCCAAGCAGCAAGGCGTACTGCTGTCGGTTCACCTGAAAGCCACCATGATGAAGGTTTCCGACCCGATCATGTTCGGCCAGATCGTTGCCGAGTTCTATCAGGACGCCCTGAGCAAACACGCCGAAGTGCTGAGCCAGATCGGCTTCAACCTGAACAACGGCATCGGCGACCTGTACGCCCGCATCAAAGCCCTGCCTGGCGACCAGCAAGCCGCGATCGAAGCCGACATCCAGGCGGTCTACGCTGCACGCCCTGCCCTGGCCATGGTCAACTCCGACAAAGGCATCACCAACCTGCACGTGCCGAGCGACGTGATCGTCGACGCCTCGATGCCCGCCATGATCCGTGACTCCGGCAAGATGTGGGGCACCGATGGCCAACTGCACGACACCAAGGCCCTGATCCCGGACCGTTGCTACGCCACCATCTACCAGGCAGTGATCGAAGACTGCAAGGCCAACGGCGCCTTCGACCCGACCACTATGGGCAGCGTGCCGAACGTCGGTCTGATGGCCAAGAAAGCCGAAGAGTACGGCTCCCACGACAAGACCTTCCAGATCAAGGCCAACGGCGTCGTGCGCGTCACCGACAGCAAGGGCAACCTGCTGCTGGAGCAGGCTGTCGAAGCTGGCGACATCTTCCGCATGTGCCAGACCAAGGACGCGCCGATCCAGGATTGGGTCAAGCTGGCCGTCAACCGTGCTCGCGCCAGCAGCACCCCGGCGATCTTCTGGCTGGACCCGATGCGCGCCCACGACGGCGTGATGATCGAGAAGGTGCAGGCGTACCTGAAGGATCACGACACCGCAGGCCTGGACATCCGTGTGATGTCGCCGGTCGATGCCATGAAGTTCACCCTGGCCCGCACCCGCGAAGGCAAGGACACCATTTCCGTCACCGGCAACGTGCTGCGCGACTACCTGACCGACCTGTTCCCGATCATGGAACTGGGCACCAGTGCCAAGATGCTGTCGATCGTGCCGCTGATGAACGGTGGCGGCCTGTTCGAAACCGGCGCCGGCGGTTCGGCTCCGAAGCACGTACAGCAGCTGCTGGAAGAGAACTTCCTGCGCTGGGATTCCCTGGGTGAGTTCCTGGCCCTGGCCGCCTCCCTGGAGCACCTGGGCAACACCTACGCCAATCCGAAAGCGCTGGTATTGGCCAAGACTCTGGACCAGGCAACCGGTCAGTTCCTGGACAACAACAAGTCGCCATCGCGCAAAGTTGGCAACATCGACAACCGCGGCAGCCACTTCTACCTGGCCCTGTACTGGGCCCAGGCCCTGGCCGCCCAGACTGAAGATGCCGCCCTGCAAGCGCAGTTCAGCACCCTGGCCAAGACCCTGACCGAGAACGAAGCGACCATCGTCGCCGAGCTCAACGCCGTCCAAGGCAAACCAGTGGATATCGGCGGCTACTACAGCGCCACCCCTGAGCTGGTCAGCAAGGCCATGCGTCCGAGCGCCACGCTCAACGCTGCTATCGCTGCCCTGGCGTAAGCAACACCGCTGTCATGCAAACCCCGGCCAGGTGCCGGGGTTTGTGTTTTTCGGACAACGCTTTTCCTCAAGGAAGCGCCGTTCGCCTTTATGATGACTACCCAATCAAGACGGAGCTTTATATATGGCATGGCAACCCCACATCACCGTCGCCACCATCGTTGAAGATCAAGGACGCTTCCTGTTCGTCGAGGAGTTCCAAGGCGACCAGCCAGTGTTCAACCAGCCCGCCGGGCACCTGGATGCGGATGAAAGCCTGCTCCAGGCCGCCATTCGTGAAACCCTGGAAGAAACCGGCTGGGACATCGAGCTGACCGGCGTGGTCGGCATCTACCTGTACACCGCCCCGAGCAATGGCGTGACTTACCAGCGCGTGTGCTTCGCCGGCAAACCGCTCAGGCACCACCCCGACCTTCAGCTGGACGACGGCATCATCGGCCCACGCTGGTTGAGCCGCGACGAGTTGCTGGCCTTGCGCCCGCAATGGCGCAGCGAGCTGATCATCCAGTGCCTCGACGACTACCTGGCCGGCCAGTTGCACAGCCTCGCGCTGATCCGTCCGTCGCTTTAACCACAGTTTTAGCCTTGCAGGCCTCAGCCTGTTAGAATCGCGTCCTTTTTCAAGACACCCGTTGAATTCCTATGCGTGATCCAGCCCCTTCCGACAACCAAAAGAAGCGCGTCATCGTCGGCATGTCCGGCGGCGTGGACTCTTCCGTTTCCGCCCTCCTGCTGATGGAGCAGGGTTACCAGGTGGAAGGCCTGTTCATGAAGAACTGGGAGGAAGACGACGGCACCGAGTACTGCACCGCCATGGACGACCTCGCGGACGCCCAGGCCGTGTGCGACAAGATTGGCATCAAGCTGCACACCGCCAACTTCGCCGCCGAGTACTGGGCATCAGGATGTGAGGCATGTACTTCGTCCCGCACCTGATTGCCGCCGCCGCGTTTTGCCAGCAGCTT